>JAFRRR010000123.1 GCA_017428035.1 Bacteroidales bacterium
ACAGCGGCGGCGGTTGCAGGAGCCGTGCTCACCGCCTCCTACAGCTTTGAGGCTTCGCTTATGCTGAGATATTACGACAAAGGTTACATCGCCCCGCACGCAGGGGCATATTCCACCATCTCCTCGGTATCAAACCAGGCGGGTGCCGTCCTGGCCGTTATGGCCCGCCCGCTGCGGGGGCTTTTGATCACATCCTTCACAGAGGCGGTGCATTACCCCTATCTCCGCTACCGGGTGGACGGTCCCTCATCGGCATTTTATGAGAAACTAAAGGCGGAATATGCTTTCCCGCTGGTCACCATTTCCGTTCAGGATAACTATGTGTGGCAAAGCGCCGGGAAAGAGAGAAAGCATTCCCTTAAAGGCAGCGTCAAGTTTGAAAGCGGCCCCTGGAAGGCTTCGGCAAGGGTGGGGGCGGTGCTCTTCACCTCGGACAAAGGGCCGCAGAAAGGCTGGGCGCTCTCTGTGAACGCCGCCCGCACGCTGCTGCGCGGCCGCGCAACTGTCCAGGCCGGTGCCGGCTGGTACGAAGCCTTGTCTTACGACGCCAGAGTCTATCTTTTTGAGAGCGATTTGCCTGGAAACTTCTCGCTTCAGTACTATTACGGCAAGGGAATTGCAGCAAGAGGGCTCGTAAAAGTAAAGATTGGCCGCAGATGGTCCCTGTCGCTGCTGGCGGCGGTTTCACAGGGCGCAGAGGGGCGCCTTCAGGCCGATTATAAATTTTAGGATACCAATTATTATTGCTATTTTTGCAATTTGGGCAAAACAGAAATTTTAATGGGAAAAACCATAGCGATAGCCAATCAGAAAGGGGGCGTGGGCAAAACCACAACTGCCGTCAATCTTGCGGCGTCGCTGGCTGTGGCCGGGCATAAAGTCCTTCTGGTGGATGCCGACCCGCAGGCAAATGCCACCGCCTATCTTGGTTTTGATCCCGACGGCGATTCGGGCAAAACTCTTTACGAGGCTATGACGGGGAAGACAAGTCTCTCCGATGTCATTATTGCCACTGGCCTTCCCGGATTATTCCTGGTCCCTTCCCACATCAATCTGATTGGGGTGGAGGTGGAGCTTCTAGACCGCGGCGGCCGCGAGCTGGCCATCCGCGATGCCCTTGCTCCGGTTGCGGACGGATATGATTTCATCATTATCGACTGCGCCCCCTCGCTGGGCCTGCTCACCATCAACGCCCTCACGGCAGCCGGCAGCGTGATAGTTCCCATCCAGCCCGAATATTTTGCCCTGGAGGGTCTCGGAACCCTTATGAGCACCATCAAGCTGGTGCAGGATTCCGTCAATAGCGACATCTGCCTGGAAGGCTTCCTTTTCACCATCTACGACTGCCGCATCAAATTCCACAACCAGGTCATTGACCAGGTGCGCGAGCAGTTCCATGACAAGGTGTTCAAGACCATCATCAGCCGCAACCCGCTGTTTGCAGAGGCCCCGTCCCACCGCAAACCCGTTATACTCTACGCCCCCGACACCGACGCCGCCGGCGATTATGTGAAACTTGCCGCAGAGCTTGTGGCCAAACAATCTGAGCAGATTTAGTATGCGCAAGGTCATTCTCATAGCGGTGCTGATGCTTCTGGCGGCTTTCCCTTCCCGCGGCCAGGGCATTTTCAAGCAGAACAGCTCTATGACGGGCGTGCCGGGAGAGAATGTCACCACTTCTGACTATAAAGAAGACGAAAACGAAAACGAGGCCGATACCCTGCAGGGCTTCTCGTTCAAGCACCTGACCCGCGGCCTGCATCATAAAGAGCCTCTGAAGCCGGGTTATGCGCTGCTTGGCTCGGTGATTATGCCCGGCCGCATCCAGATTTACAACAAAGATTACTGGAAGGTGCCCCTGGTGTTTGCCGGCATTGGCGGCGGCATTGGCGGCGGGCTCTATTTCAACGAGAAATATCATCAGACAGGAGACAAGAAGTTTGCCACCTACCGTACCCTGTGCTATGCCGGGGCGGCGTTGACATTCTGGGGCCAGATGCTGGACGGCGTGGCCTGCCTGCCCGATTCCCGCACTCCCGACCCCGGCAAGGCAGCCGTCTTTTCTGCCCTGCTGCCAGGCCTGGGACAGGCCTATGTGGGCGACTGGTGGCATATTCCCATCTGGTACGGCGGCCTGGGCGTGTGTGCATACACCCTGCACCTGAACCAGATGCAGTATAACCGCTACAAATACATCTATATGCTCGCTTCCGACAAGGATTCGGGCTATTCCGGCCACATCAACGTGACGCAGGCCACCACCTACAAGGACCTGTATCACCGATACCGCGACTATTCCGTTGTGGCCACCATACTGGTATATGCCCTGAATATCATAGACGCCAACGTGTTTGCATATATGAAAGATTTCAACGTGAGCGACGACCTGTCGCTAAACGTGGAGCCGGCGCTTATAGAAAATCTGGACAATTATTACCTGCCGTCGCCTTCAGTGCCTTCTTTCGGTATCAATATGTCTTTAAAATTTTAATCACATACACATCACTTTTTTTCAATGTACTCTTCCCACAAATTCTTACTTAAACAGTTTTTAGCAGTTCTATTATTATTGACAGTTTCTTTCTCGGCCTCCGCACAACGGCACAAACCCGAGACCAAAAAAGTCCTCAAGGATTCCATCGCAGCCCTGCTCAACAAGATAGATTCAATGCAGAAGGCCTACGATGAGATGCTCAGCGCCCCTTTCGAAGAGATTGCCCTGGCTTCCGACGACGACAACCTCCCTGACGATGACGACGATGACGACACTTTCTTCAACACCGACTCCGCCCTGGTGGCCTGGTACGACAACCTGAGCCGTCAGACTCTGGACGAGGAGGAGATGCTGGAGGC
>JAFRRR010000124.1 GCA_017428035.1 Bacteroidales bacterium
AATAGCAGTACGGGACAGCAAAAAAGCGACTGTAACACTCACCATTCCTGCCAGGGATCGACGCCTGCTGAAGGAGATTGCCCACAAGTTTGGCTGGGCGTGTGTATTTTAGCATATTCCCTTTTTCCTAACTCGTGAGACTGGGGTCCCAATCTATTAGCGGGGCACAAAATGTGCAGTTTGAGCACAAAAAGCACCGTTATGAGCAAACTGTTCACTATCTTAGCGTTAGTTTTGGTTATGGGAACAAACACGCACCGCATATCCTCTGTCGAAACCCGTGGCAGCTGGGTATATTTCTACGACGAATCGGGTCACAAATATCAAACCCTCTCCGCCTCCGGCGTGGGCGAAGTGCAGGGCTACAGCTCCACATTTATGGTGAGCGTAAATGGCAGCTGGGTCTATCTCTATAACTCAGAGGGAAAGAAATACCACACGATGAGCAAAAGCGGCGTTGGCGAAGTGCTGGGAGTGGCCGGCGACACATTCACCTCCCGCAACGGCAGCTGGATCTACACCTGGGACCGCAACGGCAAAAAAATCAACACCAGGTCTGCGAGATGACCGACTTTGCCGCCATAGATTTCGAGACTGCCAACAGGTCCACGGCCTCTGCCCGGAGGATACCGAGGATGCTCCGGTTTTCCCTTTCGTTTGGGAAAAGATCGAACCGCTGATTGAAGGCCTGCCTTTGGTGGCACACAACTCCCGCTTTGACGAAGGGTGCCTCAAGTCGGTTTTCCGTGTATATCGGATGGATTATCCGGATTACGTATTCTTAGATACGCTGACCGCTTCCCGCAGGCATTTCGGCCAGTGTCTTCTCAATCACCAGCTCCATACGGTGGCAGAAGCCTGCGGCTTCGACCTCAGGCATCATCACCACGCCCTGGCCGATGCCGAGGCTTGCGCGCACATCGCGTTGCAATTGTCGTTCCAGGAGAGTATATTTGGAGAATAACAGACTCTTTATGATGTCAATTACACTATTCTTATGAAGAAGCTTATCCTATTATTATGTTGTTGCCTTGCCGCAGCTTGCTCCCCAAACAAACAAGAAAAAGCCGTTCCTCATATACCCATTCTGGGATGGTATAGTATTCCTCCCGGCGAACACGCTACCCTTGAACATTATCGCGAGATGCGTGAGGCAGGATTCGACTTTTCTTTCGCACATATTTATAGCTACGAGGATGCCATACAGGCACTTGATCTTTGTGCCCAAGTGGGTATGAAATCAATTTTCATGTGCCCCGAGTTGAAGACAGCACCTGAAGAGACAGTCGACAAAGTAATGAATCATCCGGGATTGGGCGGCTATTTTCTCTGTGACGAGCCCGGCAACGATTCGCTGGATGCTATTGGCGAATGGGCTAGCCGCATCTATAGTGTTGATAGCATACATCCTTGTTATTTGAACTTATTGCCCGTACATGCTTTCGGGCATGACGCATATGTAGAGCACTTAGAGCTGTTTAATAAGAAAGTGCATCTTCCGCAATTATCCTTCGACTATTACCCGGTTCTCATTGGCCCCGATCATTGTTTACTCAGTCCTTATTGGTATGACAATTTGGAACTAATCAGTGCCGAATGCAGACGTACAGGTAAGCCCTTCTGGGCGTTTGCCTTAGCCACTGCCCATGGTCCTTACCCTATCCCCACTATCGACCATTTGCGATTGCAGATGTACAGCAACTTGGCATATGGTGCACAACTGCTTCAATACTTCACCTATTGGAATCCAGGTACAGAGCAATGGGATTTTCATCAGGCGCCCATCACAATCGACGGCCATCGTTCCCCTGTTTATGAACTGGTACGTCAGATCAACGAAGAGATTCAGAAGCGTGCCTTCGTATGGGATGGTTGCACCGTAAAGCGAGTCAGTCACATAGCCGAAACCGTCCCCGTTGGCACCCACCCCTTAACGCAACTCCCTTCACATTTTACCAAGATACAAAGCGAGAAAGGATGCGGATTGGTCTCTGAAATCAAAAACGGGAATCGTCACTTTGTAATGTTTGTCAACACCAGTCCTGCAGAAGAGTGGCGCGTGCAAATCCAAACCGACGACTGTGTGCAATTGGTGCGGCTCGACGGCACAAGCGTTCCTGCCCAAGCCTATGACCAGTTGTTTATTCTCAGTCCCGGCAACTGCGATATCTTTGAAGTGAAATAACTATGAATATGCTTGTCCGAAGACCTTTACGCATTGGCATCCTTGTATTTATCGCATTGACAATGACTGTCAATGGATATGCTGCCGGACATAATCATAGAGACACCTCTTTGTTTCGTATGATGATAAGATTATGGCCGGAGCATCATATGGATCCGGAACTCTCGCAGCAACTGATTGACGCATTGCTTCAATATGATTTCTGTGACGAAGTGTGGTTCTGCGGAAGTCTTCCAGCAACCAGATGTCTTGCATTTCACGATTCATCGGCTACCCAGATGGGTATTATAGCAGACCGTCTTCGCAGAATTGGCATCATCCCATCCCTTCAAGTAGTTGTGATTGGCCACGGCGACAGCGCAACTGTATTTAGTCCAGATGGCTA
The DNA here is from genome assembly GCA_017428035.1 of Bacteroidales bacterium. Lineage (GTDB taxonomy): Bacteria > Bacteroidota > Bacteroidia > Bacteroidales > UBA932 > Equibacterium. Next base: position 2,571 of record JAFRRR010000124.1, read on the forward strand.
TCAAAAAGATTCCACCATCCATTGGGGAACAATGGTGGGGGCAAACGGAGAAAAGACTATGTCGGTCAACTGCCCACGGCAGGAGGCATATTTGGCCTTTATGGAAAAGGCATTCGTCCCATATGCAAAGGCTTGCCAACCATACAGCTTGTATCTGGATGATGATATGAGGATGTCGCAGCATCCACCGGCAATGGAGGGATGCTTCTGCGAAACGTGCATCTCTCTTTTCAACAATGAATACGGATATGATTTTAACAGGGAGGCACTTGTTGAAGCATTGGACCGAAATGACGGAGAAGGAACTCTGCGACGCCAGTGGATTGCCTTTGGACAGGAAAGCCTGGCCAATTTGGCAAGAGTAATTGCCCTAAGTGTTCACAAAGTATCTCCGGGGACCAGGGTCGGGCTTCAACACAACTATTTCCATCACAATATGCTTGAGGGATGGGACTGGATTCCTATGCTGAAGGCGATGGAAGAAGAAACCGGTCTCGTTCCTCCTGTCCGGCCGGGAGAATTGTTCTACAGCGATGCATCACCAAGAGGCATATTAAAAAAAGGCTTGGAGATAGCCCGTGAAATACGGCGGCTGCCGGATGATGTCGTAGAAATCGCGCCTGAGGTTGAAGGATACTTGCACAAGGCGACCGGGAAGTCCGCACAAGGAGTCTGTCTGGAGACACTTTATTACCTTGCAATGGGTGCGACACAGATGAGTTATGCCATTATTTGTTCAGCAGAAGAACCTATGGATTGGTACGCAAGCCATTATTTTAAGTCGCTTGCTGAGCTGAAACCCTTTGCCAAGGATTATGCCGACTTCAACTTGAATGCAATGCCGACCGGAATCGATCCTTATATGAGCCCCAACTTGTGCGTACGAAATGTCCGGCCAGAAGAACGTCCATGGGCTTGGACATATACCAACGCTGGCAATACCGCTTTCGGGATTGCGCATCTGGGGCTTCCTTTTGCGCCGGAAGATCCTCACAGTCCTGTATTGATGGTCGATAACGAATGTGCCGCAGGTATGAACGATCAGGAGACTTCCGAACTGCTAACTCGGAAGAATATTGTTACCGATGCGCATACATGGAGTCAATGGGCGCAGCGTGGTCTACTGGAAGGATATCTGGATGTGTCCCCGCCAATAATTGATGATGTAACGATAGATGGCGCAAGGCTACAGAGAGCGTGGAATCAAATCGCCCTGAAAATATCCGGAAGCGGAAGGAGAATTGCCGTAGTGCCGTCGTTCAATTCCGACATTAACGGTGCCGAGCAACTTGTACTGTCGCAGGTATTTGACTGGGCCTCCGGGAACACCCTTCAAGCAGTTTTGGAAAGTGTTGCCCAAGTTGCAATAGTTCCACGGTCGGACACACAGGGACGGCTTCGCTCCGTATCGCTACTGTCTTGTTCTCTCGCAGAAGAGGAGCACTTGAAACTTCGCATACGCCCCCTCGGGACGTATGATGATCGCCTACCGAAGAAGTATGTATGGAAGCGACCGGGGAAACGCGACATCTGGCTCAAGGCCAAATTCGAAGGCTCTGATGTCATTTTGGATATTCCCTCTCTGGGCGGGTGGGAATTCGGCTGGATTAAAATCAATTAAACACGTCAATGGACACGGGGCCGAGAAGGCCTGAATCGTGTAATGGACTGCCGGCTTCAGGTCCGGCGATTGTCCAAGTCTTCCTGAGTGGTTCCGGTTGGGACGCATCGTAGGCCAGACGGTTGTACCAGGTGCTTGTCACATAAACAGTCAGGGTATTCTTTCCTTCGGTAATCAAATAGCTGATATCCATCCGGTAAGGGGGTGTCCAGCGGACGCCGGCACTCTTCCCGTTTACTATCACATCCGCAATCATTTCTACGTTACCGAGATTCAATACCATTTCTTTCCCAATCAGATCTTTATTTACTTCAAAGCGAGTCTCGTAGGTAGCAGTCCCGGAGAAGGCTTTGCCCTCGTCTCCAAGGTCAAGATCCTTCCACGGCCTCAGGTCATCAAGAGTAATCGGACCACCAATAATTCCCCATCCTTCCGGAAAGTTTACACGCCAGTCTTCCAATTTGATGCTTGTCAGACGCCGTTTTTCTTCGAAAGCCCTTGTCCGAGAGGCCACAGGCCTGGAAGATCGTCCCCGGAAAACGACAAAACCGCTTTCTGCTCGTTCCAGATCAAGGGTGATTGTTTTCATTCGTCCCCATCCTTTGGTTCTAAGAGACTTGATGGTGCCATCTACGGGATTCCACCATTCGGCCCTGCCCTTACCTTCCAGGCGGACCGGGCCGTGGAAACCACCACCAACCGGAGCGGCGAGGTAATACCAGCGCGCTCCGTCTATGGTTCTTTCTGACCAAAGGACACTGGCTCCATTATCCCAGAAATGCGGCTTGAGTCCTAATGCCTTCAAAGCATCGGCCAACTTCATTCCGACAACCAGATAACCCTTACCCACCTTGTTAACCCCCTCTACGGTTGCACCCCACAAGTCGGACACTGCACTTTCCAATAGTTTGTCAGCATCATCTTTCAAAGTTGCAGGAGATATAGGGGCGTTTGCTATGACTTTTGCACCGTTTCGAACCAACTCTTCAATTTTCCTAACTGTCTCGGGCAGCATTCTCTCGTTTTCGGGAATCCATAGCACCTCATAAGAAACACCTTCCGGAGTGCAAATCTTCCCGTTTTCTACACCCAGTCTTCTGAGCAGTGCATCCGTATTGCAGTAATCATATTTGAATCCGTCCGGGAAACGGATACTTCCACTCTGGCGACCGCCATTGCCCGTATGTTGGAAAGGTTTATGACCCACTTCATCTCCAAGATACCACAATACATCTGAAACAGGTAGGCCTCTCTCCAGCATATAACTTGTCCTGGCGAGGTATTGCGTAAACCAGGGCATATATTTCCACCATGTCTGTCCCCTGAGAAATGGTGTGCCGATTGCACTGCCGAATGTGGTTCCGGGAGGGAGAAAGCCGATTTGGGGATTATGGGTGTATTCTGCGAACACATTATGAGTAACACCCTCCGACATATTGAGGTTCGCCACCTCTTTCAGAACCTGCCAGTGCTCATCCCAGGAAAGATTGAAACTTGTAAAGCTTTCTGCCGCAACCCTTGGCTTTCCGTAGATGTGTGCAGCGGAAGCAGTTGGTTTTATGGGTTTGAAATCCAGATCACCGACATAACCCACCGCAATGGGCTGGAAGAATTCACACATAGGGACATCCGCGTATTGGAAGTATGCAAGGGGATCCATCGTAACGACATCCGCCCCTGCGGTTTCGTATTGTACTCCCAGACCCTTTTCGTGTGCGAGATCCGTCATCTTCTTGAAAAAGTTTTCGCGGTACAATCCATCCACGAATCTTCTCCAGTCAATCAGGAGCCTGCTCGTCTCTTCTTGGCTGTCAACAACATAACCTATGATTGCGGGCAGTCTGTCTTTCAAGGAATACCCGACGGATGATTGAAACATCTCCTCCATATTCGACGTCCAGGTCTGGGTTCGGCATTCCCAGCTGTCCATCAACATCCCTTTTGCCTTTCCGTTTAAAGGGCCGTCCTGCAACCTGCCGACATAGTTAATGAACTGTATTTCTGCAGCCTCTGCGTCAAATTTGTTGCATTCCCAGCCGGTAGCTTCTGGCGTCGTTGGTCCGTTTTTCCTGCCCGAGTTCACATGTCCGAATCTCAGTATCGTCCACTTCCCTTCAGGATAATTTCCTTCCGGGGCTGTCCAATCGAGCTTTCCGTTCGCATCCATTTTGTCCGTGACGTCCAGAATCTCCCCGGAATTGATGAATGCCAAAGGGTTCTGACACGTATGCTCCTGACAGGGTTCTTTGGCGAGCAAAGTCCATCCTGCCTCGCCCTGCCAACAATTTTTGTGAGCAGCCGACATGAATTCCACGAAGGACAGGATGCCTGGATGAGCATTAATCACAGTGAAGGTATAATAATCGGCATTCTCGATCTCGTTGCACGCCAATTCAAAGTCAATCGGGACACCATCCTGCCAATTACTCATCGGTAAATCGGCGTCCGCCAGAATATGCTCCTTGTCTGCAACTGTAGCCGTGAGTTTGATACGTATTCCTGGGTCATAGCACCAGGCATCAGAAATGCTGTTGATAGGCGGAAGATGAATCGTTCGGATTACTTCTCCCTCTTTAAGGGAAAACCTTACCACATTAGTAAAACCGGCGTTCAAGATGACGCCACCATTCGAACCCTCTATCATAGCCTTCCACTGGTCATCACAGGCCTCCAGGACTGTTGGCTTAAGTCTTTCGCCCGTATCCCCAAGCGGTGTCGGAAATGCCAGAACGCAAATGTCACGGTAGTCTCTCCACTCTTCGACAGAAGGTTCTCCCCTAGGTATGGATATGTTTGGTTTATGTCCGCAATCGACATCCGTCCTGGACCAGACCAGTTGTCTCATTGCTTTTTCCGGTTTGATCCAAGGGCCGCCGGCCATCGACCAGCCAGGGCAAGTCTGGAGCGCAAAACGCAGGCCGAGGCTGTCTGCCTTTTGCCCGAGGTATCCGACAATATCTTCCCATTCAGGAGACAATGCCCTTATCTGCCGTTCTGTCGCAGGCCAGACACCTCCATCTCCATGGAACCATTGAATACCGGAAAAGCCTGCATAGGAAATGGCTTTCAAGTCGGCATCGATTCCCTCTTTTGATATATTACCGCCGATAAAATAGAACCATATCTCAGGGGAAAAGACCTTATCCGGCTCCCTGAACGAATCCTCGTCATCTGGAGAAAATGGGCGTGTAAGTGTTTCTATATCAGGAGCAATTGACACAATTTGGGTTTGTGCTCCGACCTGCAATGAAAACACTACCAGAAATGATGACAGAATTATTTGCAGAAACCGCTTCATTATCGATTATATTCTACTCTTTATCTCGTAATGTCCTGATTCCAGTGAAAGAAACGCGCGACCATTGCTGCCTGCCGTCTTTACACGTTTCCCATTGCAGAGAACGAATCTGCCGTTTGCAGATGGAATGCTCAAATCAGCGATAGTCCCGGCAGGAATGTCAACACTCCATATCAGATTATGTCCTTTTTTCTTCCATGAGCTCCGGATTGTTCCTTTTACCGTATCAAGCGAACCATCTGCCCACTCCAAAGATTTTGGAATGCAAGGCTTAAGAGAGAAGCGGCAGAAACCAGGATTGTCAAAAGATGGATTGATACCGAGGATATGACGATAGAACCATGCATCAACCGTGGCCAGCATAGGGTGATTATGGGAATTCATCGCATCTCCGGTAAGATATTCCCACCGTTCCCACACCGTGGTCGCGCCTTTGCTGAGCATATATCCCCAACTGGGATATGTGGTTTGGGTAACCAATTCCCAGGCATCATCTACATATCCTCCGTCTGCAAGGACGTCGAGTAAATACTTTGTGCACAAGTTGCCGGTAGTCAGATGCCAACCTCTTTTACGGATATCAGTTACAATATTCTCCATAGCAAGTGCGGCCTGCCTGTCATCTGCAAGGCCAAGATATACGGCAAATGCATTTGATGCCTGATTGTTTGAGGCATAGCCTCCTTTCTCTTCGTTCCAATAAGCGCGATTGAATGCCAGACGTGTCTGACTTGCATATTCTCTGTATTCCTCGGCCATTTCGGTCCGCCCAAGGACGTTGGCCATATCGGCTATGAGTTTTTCACAGTAATACAGATATCCTGTTGAAATCATCAACCCGGGAGTGTCCCGTGAAACACCGGTCCCCGGATTTGCGAGGAATTCCCAGGGCGGACACCAGTCACCATAGTAGCTATAATCGACTAGCCCGTCAACTGTTCTGCTCCTAAGGTAATCTGTCCAAGCCTTCATTCCTTCGAATTGATCTTCTATTGCCTGACGATTGCCATATAGTACATACGCCATAGCCGGCAGAAGCAGGTAGCTTGCACATACCGGGTCGGCTGGCCGCATACCGAAGCGGAAAGGAGCCACACAGGTGATACGTCCTTTGTCGTCCTGTGTGTCAGTTATGTCTTGTGCGAATTTTGGGAAAAAGCGTGCCATGTCAAAATTGAACATGGCAATCTCATGGCTGACGGTAAGATCATTGAGCCACCCCATACGCTCGTCTCTCTGGGGGCAGTCGGTAGGCACGCTATGAAGGTTGCTCGCTTCTGTATTGACCGCCATCATATGTATGCTGTTAGCCAATTCATCGGAGCAGGAGAAACCGCCTGTGGTATGCACATCGGTCCGTATCACTTTAACCTCGAAGTCTTCGGCAGAAGGCTCGTACGGCAAGCCCTCAACTTGAAAATAACGAAATCCGTGATATGTGAACGACGGCTCCCACCTCTCTTCGCCGGAGCCGGAACAAGTGTAGCTGTCGCAAGCTTTTGCATTGCGCAGGTTGTCTTGGTTTACTGTTCCGTCTTCCCGTAGTGTTTCCGAAAAAAACAGCCGGATAGTAACGCCTCTCTCACAGTTAACTCTTAATGAGACCCAGCCGGCAAGATTTCTGCCAGCGTCAAAAACATAGATGCCGTCTAAAGGCCTGGCAACCATGGCCGGTTTAACAGTCTCAACGACCCGTATCGGTTCCACTCTTTCGGAATGAAGTTCACCGGTGGGATCATCGGTGTTGTGGGCCCATGCCCATTCCTTGTCAATTAACCCCACCGGAGTGTCGGGCCGCCAAATGGATTCCCGGGCTTCCCGTGCATCATAAGTTTCGCCGTCAAACACAGATGCCTGTACGATCGGCCCGGTTGTAACATGCCTGAAGTTGTCTGTATTCAGTAGGATGAATGTTCCGTCGGTGTATGTAATTTCCACCTGAATGCGTAGTCGCTGGGCGCCAAACCATCCAGGAGCGACCGGTATTACAAAACTGTTTGCTCCAGGACGAATCAGCTTGTCAAGGTCGTAGGTTTCGTAATAAATCCGCTTGCTGTAGGTACTCTGGGCAGGAGCCAGAACAGCGTCCGACACCTTTTCTCCGTTGACATAGAAGGCGTGGAATCCGATTCCTGCCACATATGCCCTTGCACGGGCAATCGTCTTTCCCGTTTCGGACCAGTATAATCCCTTGAAGTAGAGAACCCGTCCGCTCATCCCGGGGGCGTATCCAATCCATCCGCCCTGCCAGTCTGTCTGACGTGTCAAACCCATTTCCCACCATGAGGAATCAGACCATTCTGACTCATTCTCATACTGCCATACTTTTACCTTCCAGAAGTACCGTTGCCTGCTTTCAAGTGTCAGATGGGAGGTAGAAATGGATGACGACTCCTTGGAAGAGACTTTACCGCTGTCCCAGATATCTCCTTTATCTTGCGAAAGAATCTCTTCACTGCTGGCTACAAGTACCCGATAGTGAGTCTGTAGTATTCCGTATTCAGAACCGGTCAGCCTCCAACTTAACTGGGGTGCATAATCTATTCCGATGGGGTTTGCCTGGTATTCTGATTTCAGGTCGATTGCCTTGATGGTGTGTCCATGCATAGTCAACGACAACAGAGCAGGTAGGATAATCAAGAGCAATCGCCTCATATATCAGAATCTATTGAAACAATTCAGGGAGATCTATCAGAGCGCGTTCGTACATACGCCGGCCACCCAAGGCATTTGGATGATGCCAGACCTGAATACCGTTATAGTATGGATCTCCTTCATAATCTTCCCAGAACATCAGTGACTTATCCACTTCCATGCCGTCTCCCGCAAGAGAAGTGGCAAGATCGAACTTGCAGCCTTTCAGGCCGTACTTCTGCCTGATGGATTCGATCAACTGATTGGTGGGTATTTGTGTTCCTCTCTCATTACATGGGATATTGTTCAAAATGGGTGTACATCCTTGAGCGAGAATGAATTCTATCATTGCTGAGAGATTCTCTGCCGTGAGGCCGCCGTTCGTCCCTATAGTTATCATTACGAACTCGGGTTTCAGGATAGGGACTTCGTTGGGGAGAAACTGCATTACATCTGGCAACTGGGCTCCGCTTCTGCTACTGGACATTGCATTGCCCTTCATACCGCTGATAATCAACTGTGTGTAAGATTCGTCAAAATCCTTGGCAGGATAGTAATCTTCCGGCTGGGTAATCGAATCCCCGTAAATGAGCATTTTTACGTATTCCTTGAGGCAATAGACACTGATTTTCTTGATATAACAGTATGTCCCCTTGGGGAAACGGACACAGTAATGGTCTTTTTGTGTTCCGACCATGAAAGGTGTAGCGTTTGTAACACCTTTCCCCGTGCCGCCACGTCCGTCATTGGAGGCCGACAAAGACACAGTCTCTCCTGACAATAAGTCTGTAACCCGCATTTGTTGTTCGCGGTATGAGTGGACGATATCCACCATATATTCTTTTTCACCTGTCAGGAAATCGGCATTTTGTGATACTATCGGATTGGTTTGGAAACGGATACATTTGCCTGGAATGTCAAGCCAGGCACTGAAATCGCCTGATTTGCTCTTGAAATTAATCAAAGCGTCTGCAGATGCCTTGATTCGATATCTCACCATTCGCTGCCCAAGGGCATACATATTGAGCAACAGGATTTCCTCACCGTTAGAAGCAAGTTTTAATCCGTCATCCATATATGACCCTGCACGACCCACCAGCATTTCTCCAGGCTGGTGGTCATAGTCCAACTTTGATGAATAAAGCAAGGCGGCACCTGCGACTTTGTCATCAAAAACCCTAACGGGTATTTGTTTTGAAATCTCCCCACAGGTCAGACTAATAACAGTCTTCCCCTCCCCGACAGCTCTCACAAAACCACCCGATACTGTTGCAACAGAAGGGTCGCCAGTACTCCAGGTCAATTTCTCGAGATCGGCAGAAGAAGGAAGTGGCGCCACATCAAGGGAGCAGTACTCTCCAACCTCCAGGACAATCTCACTCCGGTTCACTGCCAAAGCTTCCAGCTTGTTATTATCATGCGGCTGGAGGCTTTCGCCCCCAGCACATGATAATAACACCAACTGGCTTAATACCCACAAATAAATCATTTTACCAACCATATCATTAATTAACGTACAAGTTTCTCTCTTCCAATGAGCCAAAGGTGCCTGTAAATGTCATTTCTGCGATTACATAAATGTATCCGAAGGGATCCTTTCCCCAAGTGTCGAAAGAATCCAGCAGTTTGACACGGACATATCGGACAACCTTATTAGCGTCAGGGGCGCTTTCCGTCGGCGTGAACGTATAGATGTTCTCGTATATCCAATGATATTCATCATCTGCCGTAATCGTCCCGACAGTACCGTCAGCGTTGTAACCGGAAGGCTTGAAAGCCTCGAAATCACCTAACAGGGTCCAGCTGTCCCAGGAGCCGTCTTCGGCAGGGGCTTCGCTTCCCCAAACTTGGAAGTGGCGTATTCCCGAACCCGCGAATGTCTCGTACGGCACCCTGTGATGCCATTGGATGGTTTTCAGACTTACATGATAGCCAAGATCAACGGTGAACCAGATTGTTTTCGGGCAGTCAAATGGAGTAGCCCAGATATCACCGGTATTATTGTTCCATAGAGCTACTATCGATGTTCCATAAGACGACCAATAGGAATCCGTCGGCAGCGGGAGGACACTCCAGGTGCCCTTCGGAAGAGTCAGTACTTCTTCAGGAAGAGAATCATCCATTGTGGTCCACATAGACGGAGCTTCGTCTACTCCTTCCTTCGGTTGGAAAACAGAACGATAACTTATCGGTTCGCTGTTGTCGAAGTCTTCAAGCCATGTCTGCGACTCACGAATCGGTACTTCTACTGTCCGATATTCTCCCGAAACCGTTTTATACCGTATTTCGGTTTTAACGAGATCGGCGGTTTTTGCACCCCACTTGACCAAAGCGAGTTTATCTACTACGACTGCAGCAGAAGTAACCTCACGATCGGAGCAGCTGTTGGTGTATGAAGGTCCATACACAGTGCTTGATCCCTCGACAGGTACACTTTTATTCCCTTTGGCATCGTAAGTATAGACCGTTACGGAATAGGTGTCTTCTTCCAAGTTGTCCAATATGACCTCCACCCTGTCGGCGGCTCCTGCAAGGTTGACTTCAAGGGAGTCAAGCCCGCTGTTCCAGAATACCTTTGCCTTTGTCACGCTTGGATCGATTGGTGCCAGCCATGAAACCAGCAATCTGTTGTAACCGGCCTGTACAAGAAGAGAGTCTGCTTTTTGAGGATATTTAAGTCCTCCGGGGACGACGAATCCCTTATAGACTTCGTCCTGCTTAGAGCAAGATAACATGCTCACCAGCAATATGACGACGAATGCTATTCGTATGAATAATGACTTTTTCATCTTCAACAGGTTTTACGGGTTGTAATATTTGTCTTTCTCTTCTTGATTCGGCATCTGGCCATACATAACCAGTTCACCGACAACATACATTGTTCCGTTCGGCGAGTTTGCTTCTTCATCAAGATAGTTGGCATAAGTGCCCAGGAACTTGATGCGAAGATACCTGAATTCCCGGTAGGGATTCTCGACTTCGTCTGTATGCTCCATCTCGTGCTCGTTCCGGTTTCTCCAGTAATCAAGATCCTCATCGGTGATGGTACCGACAGTTCCGTCATCGTTGTAGCCGGAAGGCTTGAAGTGTTCGAAATCTCCGAGCAGATACCAACTGTCATCCCAGCTACCGTCCATATTCGGGTCCATGCTTCCCCATAGTTGTATTCGCCTTTCTGCTGCACTGGCATATTCTTCCGAATATCTATGATACAAGATGAACCGATTGACAATAGCCGTATAACCCAATGAGATGGTAATCCAACGGATTTTGTGTCCCCAAGTGGAGGCCCAAACCCAGTCGTGATAGTTACCGTCCCACAAATGACTAAGGTCAAAGTTGGGGTCGTTCTGCCAGGACTGGTACTCGTCTGTGGGAAGAGCGGCGTTTGTCCAGGTACTCGTAGGGAGTTTGATCTCTTCGAGAGGAGTAATCTCCTTGTACATTATCTCTGAAGTATTGTTCCACCGGTCCCGTAAATAAACTCCGTACAGTCTGGTTTCTGACTCCAGACCACGACGTGTCAAGACTATGCGGGAGGAGGAAGTGTGGAAAGTATACAACTCTTCCCAGTCGATATCTTTGGCAGCCTTCCCACTGTCCGTGAGGAGCGTATCCACCAGAAGCACCACGGAAAGATCGGCGTTTGAAGGGTTATCGGCCAGGCGTACTGCCACCCCGCCAAAAGTAGCTTCAAGATCGTATTTGGCCGTGAGTACGGGAGGCATCTCGGGAGTCACCGTGAACGGGACCCCTTCTGAAAGCAAGCCGTTGGTACCTACGCTGTACAGGGTACCCTGGCGTGTGCTGGTGTCACCGAAACCTTCTACCTTAAGGGAATCCACAAAGCGGGACGCCATACTTTCACAGGTTTCTCCATTGCGCTCGTATACAGCTTTGACACCAATTATGTTGTCGTCGTCAGGGATATCGTAGTGTATGACAGCCCCGCCCGGCCTGGGAGTGACAGACCTTACGGCAGCCTGCTGCGGCGCCGGCACTGTCTGGTCAATCTGGTCAATTCTTCCCTCTTCTTCACAACTCACGAAGAGGAAAGCAAAAACCAATATGATAAATGCGATGATATAATTATGTGGTTTCATAATCTTGTTTTTGACGGTTTACCAACCAAGGTTCTGGACAAGGTGCATATTCTGGTCAATGTCGCTAGTAGCAATTGGCCAGAAATAGTCTTTCTGAGTGAATGTAGGTTGTTTGTAGACTTCGACCATCCTGTAGTAATTCTGGAGACCGCCGGATTTCTGCGCCCAACCGTAAATTCCCTTTGCATACTCAGCCGGAGCAGTCTTCCAGCGACGAAGGTCCCAGAATCGATGACCCTCGAAAGCCAGTTCTATCAACCGCTCACGATGGATGATGTCCCTCATTCCAATCTGGGTCTTGTAATAGCCGGGAGCATTGGAGTATGTATCCCAAGCGGTTTTGACATCTGGGATACCGGCCCTTTCCCTGACGGCATCGAGATAACGATACAAGTCGCCACTGTGTTCACCATCAGGGCCTTCTGCCTCGTTGATAGCTTCTGCATAGAGAAGATAAAGATCGGCCAGACGGAACATACACCACTCGTAACTCTTTGTGGAGTAACCATTCCTGCTGGTGACCCTGAACTCGTGAGGGATAATTTTCTTTACATGGAACCCGGTGGACCCTCCACAGTTTGGAGCATAAATCTGCGACGGGGTAACGTTGTTCTGGGTCGGGCCAAACCAAAGGCCGTATTTGAAGCCGAGATCTGCATAGAAACGGGGTTCGCGATCGAAATTGAATTCGACGGTTGTCGCGCCTTCCTTCATATTCCACTTGTATTCCGAAGTCACTTCGCGTAAGTCAAGGGGATTGATATCTGCTCTTTCCTTATCGTTTGCGACTGGAATGCCGTGTTTGGTATAGAATTGATCGGCTATCTTCAAAGGCACGTTTACATAGTCTCCACGGATGTACAGGTCCGGATAGTTTACAGGATCGAGATTTGGAGTGGTAATAAACTGATTATGGCCACACGAGCCATATGTTTTGGTGTTGACCCAAATCTGTTCGTCGTTCCAATCGTCGCAAATGGCATCCCTGATATCAAGTTCCTTCATTATCACATCATCTACCCTCAGGTTGCCCTGGTAATAATACAATGTATGGCTTGCGTCGTGGCAGATTGTAATTGCCTCCTCACAAGCTTTTACGGCATATTCCCATCTTGCCTTGATTTGCTCATCGGTCTTGTCTGGGAATAACCTAACTCCTCTGCTGTCAATCAGGGTCTGCTGGTCTTTGTTGCCGTTGAACAACGGGCTTGCGGCAGTGACGGCAACTTTGGCTTTCAATGCCGCCGCAATCGGACGGTTGATTCTTCCCCACTCGTCCCTGGTCCTGTTTCGCTCGGGGAGATAAGGTATGGCCTCATCGAGCAATTCGAATACATAGTCAAAACAATCGTCTATCGGTTCACGCCAAACCTTCACCTCGTCTACGCCGGCACTGATAGGGAGGCTTTCACGGATAATCGGAATGGGACCCCACTTACGGATAAGGCAGAAGTGATAGTAGGCTTTCAAGACCTTTGCCTCGGCAATCCACTGCTCAAGCTCCTGTCGCTTCAGGTCGGGTACTTCGGGAGCGCGCTTGATCAGAGTATTGCAATAGCGGATCCCCTGATAGAACGAAGCCCAGTCATAGTTTATCGGATTAGAGGCACTCTGCCTTCCAAGGGCGATGTAGAACAGATAAGGAGTCCAGTCGTAAGGCTGTATCCATTCATTGGTCCATAGTTCATCTCCACCGAGTAACGCAGGATCACCATCATAGTTTCCTTCCTGTGTCATATATGAGTAGCAGGAGTACAGCCACTTGATGGCACTCGCACGCATATCGAAAACCATATCTTCCGTCGCAATGCCGTCATCCGGCACAACATCGAGATATTTGTTGCAGGAGGCGAAACCGGCAGTCAGGGCAACTGCACAAACAATCAGGAAGAAGTAATATTTAATTGAATGTTTCATAATATTGATCCTCCACTATTTAAAAGTCACGTTAAGACCTATATTGAGAACCCTTTGAAGAGGATAGCCAAGACCATTGCCGGCCATCTCCACGTCCCAGAGACGGAACTTGCTCCACGTAAAGAGATTCGATGCACTGAGGTAGAACCTCAAGTTGTCCACATGCGTATTCTGAGTAAGTTTCGAAGGAAGTGTATATCCGAATTCAACCTGCTTGAGACGAAGGAACGAACCGTCCCTCATAAACCAGGTACTGGTTTGGACATTATTATTGTTGATTTCAGAACTCAAGCGAGGCCAGAGGGCATACAAATTCTGATTGTCTTCTGACCAGTGGCTGTCGGCGTATACTTTCAACAACTGTGTCTGACCCTGGAACGGAGATGTTCCTGAGGCATTGATCCAGAAGCTTTCGTTTGCAAGTCCCTGGAAGAATACTGAAGCATCAAACCCCCTGTACCCTGCAGAGAAGCCGAAACCATAAACGATCTCAGGAGATACCGGGTTTCCGATAGGTACCATATCGGCAGGAGTAATTTTGCCATCCCGATTGACGTCGGTGTACTTGATGTCTCCACCGCCATAAAGGCTGCCGAACAACTGGGAAGGAGAATTGGCTGCCTCCTCGTCGTCCACGAAAAGACGTTCTGCTATATAACCCCAGTTCTGTCCGATGGATTGGCCCACGTGGCTGCGCCAGTATTCAGCGTATTCGGGCTCCTCGAAAACCTCGTATCTACTGACAGCCCAGGTAAAGTTAGCTCTGGCCGAAGTCCAGAAGTAACGGTTCCAAACCTGCTGATAATCGGACTGGATATCGATACCGTGTGCCCTTGCTTCACCGACATTTGCCCTGACAGACGCAGTCAGACCCATTGTAGAGGGTATCGATGCACGGTCCATCAAGATATTCTTTCGGTGTTCGGAGAAATATTCAGCAATGATATTCAATTTGTTGAAGAGACCAAGTTCTACTGCGAAGTTGTGTTTATAAGAAGTCTCCCAAGTTATGTCATCATTAGCATAACGGCTCACGAGTACGCCGGGCCCTCCCACCGAGGAGGTCTGTCCAAAGTATGCGGCATGAGCCGAACTGTTCATATTGACATTGGACAGATAATAGAAGCGGTCGTATGCGGAACCGATCTGGTCATTACCCACAAGACCATAAGAGTATCTGAGTTTGAGGTTGCTGACGACCGGTTTAACCGGCTCCCAGAAATCTTCATTGGAAACCAGCCATGCCACGCCGGCCGAGGGGAAGAAACCCCAACGATGATGCTTTGAGAATCGCTCGGACCCATTGTAGCCAAAGTTGAATTCGGTGAAATATCTTCCTCCATATGCGTAGGTGAAACGCCCTGCCAAACCGGCATTTCGGAAAGGAAGTGACATCTGCAGGCTACCCATATTTGCACTTAGCAGTTCACGTGTCGTGAACACCAGCAATCCGCTCACTGCGTGATTGCCGAATTCCCGATTGTAGTTGAGCCTGGATTCAGTATATAGGGTCGATTGTACATCCTTGGAACTCTCATCATAGCCCAGATATTCTGTTCCGGACTTCTCATTGATTTCCTTGAGCAAGTATTCTCCGGTAAAGGAGTCATACTGTGAAATTTTATAGAAGTACGGATTGTACGCACGCATAATGCTGAATTCGGAGAGACGGGAGATATTGACCATTGCGCTCAAATTGAGACCGGGAGTTATGAAACCCAGGTCCTGGCTGGCGTCAATAACGCAGAGCATCTGCGAACGGTTACGGTCCTTGTATCCGCGAACCATCTGGGCGTAGGGATTGATGTACTGGCCGTTGTCATAATTTCCGAAGAGGATGTGTTTTGTATACTTATGGCTTTCGTCCGGTTCGTAATAGGCAGGGAAAAGCACGGGATTTGAGTGGACGACCATGCTGTACACCTCATCTCCGGAAGACAACGGACCAGTGTAATCATCAAAGTTGCCGGTCATCCTGACACCCATCCTGGTGGTAGGAGTCAGGTTGATGTCTATGTTGGCACGTACCGTGTAGTTGCGGAAATCGATGTTATTGTTGAAACTGTTGCGCTTATCCACCTTCAGGATACCGTTGTCGCGGGTCGCAGAAGCAGAGACGTAGTACTGGGATACCTTACCGCCGCCGGTCACGCTGACTGTTGCACGCTGGCTTGTGGATCTTTTATTGAAGAGCATATTATACCAGTCGTTTGAAGGATAAATGTACGGATTTGCGCCGGGCTTGCCGGTGTTATCAATTTTGTCCTGGCTATACGGCAGATTCCCCAAAGGATTGCGTGTCAAAACCGCTTCGTTGGCCAATTTCATATAAGTGACAGGATCGGCAAGTTCGATGGTGCTTGTCGGTTCGGAAATGGAATTTTCCAGTCTTACGAAAACCTTTGCAGGACCCTCTGTTCCTCTTTTAGTCGTTACCAGAATGACTCCGTTCGCGCCGCGTGCACCATAAAGGGCGGTGGCTGTTGCATCTTTCATAATAGAGAATGATGCGATATCATCCGGCTGCAAACGGGCAAGGTCGGTTGTTGTAAGTTCAATGTTGTCAATCAGAATCAGCGGGTTTGTATTGGCGCCGAAAGTGGTGATGCCACGAACAAAGAAGTCTGCATTGTCCTGACCGGGCTCACCGCTTCTCTGATAAGAGATGATACCGGCAAGGTTACCTGCCAACGCTGTAGTAAGGTTACTGGAAGGGATTTTCAGCTTACCTGGATCGATTGTGGTGATAGCACCGATGACACTCTCTTTCTTTTGGGTGCCGAAGGCTACCACGGTCACTTCGTCAAGGGCGTTTGTCTGCTGTTTGAGGATTATGCTCAATTCATCCTGCCCGGTGTATTCGAACGACAGATCGTTCATACCCAGGGAACTTGCAACGAGCACTGTCCCTTTTTTCAGATTGTCAATGGTAAATTCACCGTTCTCATCGGTCAAAACGCCGCGCTTGCCGTCTTTAACGACAATAGTTACTCCTGGGAGCGGCTCTCCGTTTGAGTCGGTGACGCGACCCGTCAATCGGCCTGGAGTAACGTTTTTGGGGGTAGAAATCTGATCGGCTGTCTTATTCCTGGTGATATACACCTGACGGCCGTCAATCTTGAAGGCGTTGTTTTGTCCTTCAAACAGTTTGGTCAGGACAGAAGTGATATCCGCCTTTTCGAATGCAAGAGAGACGGTTCTTTTCTTGTCCACGTCCGCCGTGTTGTAGAAGAAAACATAATCGGTAGAAGCTTCGATTATATCGAGAACCTCACCCACAGTCTTCTCCCTCACGTTCAGGGTTACGAGGCGGTTCTTCTGGTCCTGGGCAAAGGCCGTAGCGGGCAGAAATGCCGACAACAGCACAAACAGCACAGAAGAGAGCATCAGAACCCTCAATGGATGTTTAGGAATCATAAGGGATTTGATTGATAAGAGATTAATAAATAGTATGATTTGGTTATTGGATTATCGTCCTTTAGGAATTACTACTTCTTTCATTCCACTGAATGAAATATGCGCCATCTTTAACTGCAAAATTGAAAGACGCTATCTGCATCAAACCTGTAAGGATGGTGGACAGGTCGTTCTTGAGTTCCAGGCTGCCGTAGCAGGTTATTCCCGATTCCTCTTGTGGAAGCACAAGGGTTACGTTGTAAAAGCGGGCCAACTTGACCAGGACTTTTTCTATGGATTCGTTCTTGAACTTGTAGATACCATTTATCCAAGACGTATAAAAGTCGGTGTCGACCACTTTGACGGAAGTCCCTTCAGCAGTTGCAAAGAATCCTTGTCGCGGAGTCAAAGTAATATTGCTACCCTTATATGAAACATCGACTCGTCCGTTTACCAGTACGACATTCGAATAGTCATCGTTATCATATGAGCAGACATCGAAACAAGTTCCTTTCACAAGTACTTCCATACCTTTCGCCTGGACAATAAAAGGACGGTTGTCGTGTACGACCTCTAAATAGATTTCTCCATCCACATATATCTTGCGTTTGTCAGTAAGGAAAGAAGAAGGGAACCTGACTGTCGTCCCGGCGTTGATGCGCAGAAAACTCCCGTCGGACAGTGTCAAGGAAGCCGTCTTGCCGTACGGAACTATTATGTTGCACAGTTGTTCGGCAGTCTCTGAGGTCAACATTTCCTCGCTCCAGTCGGTTTCAGCAACTCCTTCGGTTTCGCATAAAGATTCAGCGACAATATTGTTCACACTCAACACTCCATTGGGATCATAACTTATATCCGGATTACTCCCTTCCAGATACATTTCCATCTTATCGGTAGTGATCACGACTTTGTCGTCACTTTGCTCCATGGTCCTTACAAGATACCCGGGTGCAATATTCAGAGTTTTTTGACCGGTACCTTGCTCGCGGGGCAGCAGCATAAGAACAATGGCGATGGCTGCCGCGATGGCCGAAGTGACGGCAGCTGCCCGCACCCATAAATGTTTTCTGCCGGTGGCCTTCTCTTCTGAAGAAATGATTGCCGTTTCAATCCTGTTCCACAAGGCATCCAGATCAGCGTTCGTGGGGGCGTCCTGAGTATCCTTCCAACCCATAAGAATCAAGACCGCATCTGTGTATTCGTCGATATTCACCTCACCGGCATCAATCAACGTTTTCCACTTTGTCCGTGACTCTTCCGTAGGGGATACTATCGATTGGACAAAATCCTCGTCAGAAAGGAAATCTGTAAATGTGTATTTTTTATAATCCTTTACACTAGCCATTATAGGTAATCGTTTATATTTCTCATTAATAACAGTTTCGATCTCAGTTTATCTATCGCCCTGCCGAACAGGTTCTGTGCGGACTGGGGTTCGATTGACAAAAAAGAGGCGATCTCTTTGTAGCTCATCTGCTCTGAGAATCGGAGATATATCACTTCTCTCTGACGGGGACTCAGGTTAGAAAGCATTTCCTTGACCATAACCTTCTCGCGTCTTGTCCGTTCATCGATAATCATTTTCTCCTCGGCAGTCTCTACCGTAGAAGCTGTTGCCGGAGGAATGTTAAAGAAGACCGGTTTCTTCTTCATGGCCTTGAATACCCTGTTTCTCAATGAAGCAAACAGGTATTTTTTAGTGTCCTCTGCCTTGGCGAATGTAGCGTAGTGGTTATGCAGATAGAGGAATAAGTCCTGAATGGCATCTTCTACGATGCTTTTGTCCTGGCAAATAGATAGCCCATAGCGAAAGAGGTCTTTCGCATACTCATTATATAAGCCCTGAAGGACATCCTTCATCCCGTCCAGTTTTGATCGATCGCCTAACTGTTCATTAAGAGTACGATTACGTAGAAATATACTCACTTTATTTGAAAAAATTCAATTTTGCTATCTTTGCAAATCAATACTTCACTTTTTCAGATGGAAAACAGAGAAGCCAGCAGATACGCCGCACGCGGCGTATCGTCGTCCAAGTCAGAGGTCCACAAAGCAATAGCAAATATGGACAAGGGGCTTTTCCCCACCGCTTTCTGCAAACTGGTGCCCGATTTTGCAGATGAAGACTACTGTCTGGCGATGCACGCCGACGGCGCCGGCACCAAGAGCAGTCTGGCCTACGCATACTGGCGCGAGACGGGCGATATGAGTGTATGGCGCGGCATTGCCCAGGATGCAATTGTGATGAATACCGACGACCTTCTGTGCGTGGGCATCACCGGCGGTATGATGCTCTCTTCCACCATTGGCCGCAACAAGATGCGCGTGCCCGGCGAGGTCATCGCCGCCGTGATTGAGGGTTCGCAGATCTTCGTAGAGCAGATGCGCAAATACGGCATCGACATTACCCTGACGGGTGGCGAGACGGCCGACGTCGGCGATCTGGTGCGCACCATAATCGTGGACAGCACAGTGTGCGCCCGCGCCCGCCGCAGCGATATCATTGACAATAAAAACATCGCCGCCGGCGACGTCATTGTGGGTCTGGCATCCTTCGGTCAGGCTGAATATGAAGACGAATACAACGGCGGTATGGGCTCCAACGGCCTTACCAGCGCCCGCCACGATGTCTTCTCCAAAGAAATTGCAGAGAAATATCCCGAGTCTTACGAATCGGCCATCGACCGGGAGTTTGTATACACCGGCAGCAAGCGCCTCACCGACATAGAGCCCGAAACGGGCCTGACCTACGGCAAGCTGGTGCTCTCCCCCACCCGGACCTACGCCCCGGTGATAAAGGATGTCCTGGACTGCTGCCGCGGCCATATCCACGGTATGATACACTGCACCGGCGGCGCCCAGACCAAGGTTTTGGGCTTTATCGGCAACCTGAAGGTTGTGAAGGACAATATGTTTGACATCCCGCCGCTGTTCAGGGTCATCCAGGAGGAGTCCGGCACCCCGTGGAGCGAGATGTACAAGGTGTTCAATATGGGCCACAGAATGGAGATTTACGTGCCCGAAAGCGCTGCTGACCAGATTATCGGCATCAGCCGCGGCTACGGCGTGGATGCCCGCGTCATAGGCCGCGTAGAGAAGGCCGATGCCCCCCAGGTAGAACTTGCAACGCCCCACGGCACATTTAAATACGCCAAATAATGCAAAAAGTAATCACGATACTGCTGGTGCTGCTCACGGCCTTCCGCCTGCCGGGCTGCAAAAGCGCCCCGGTGGAGGTAGAGAACCTGGACCCGCTGGTTCACCAGGCCCTTTACGACACCACATCCAGCTATTACACCGATTTTTCAAAGTATCCCAAGAATATCGCCGACCTTCCCATCGGCATTTTCGGACTGGGTCTGGCCGGCGCCCACACTCTGGACTGCACGGTGAATCTGGACAGTTTTGATAATATCACCGGCGGCGAGAATCCCGACCAAATCCAGGACTTTGCCGGAGAACACATCATTTTCTATACCGCCCTTGGCGATGCCGACGAGCTTTATAAAGACGACGGCACTATGGACATTCACGACGCCGCCATCAAGAACACTCTGTTCCTGGTGGGCGACAAGTGCGCGCAGGGCGAGAAAGAACGCGCCAAGATTGTGATTGCCGCAGGCAATATCACCCGCGAGAACGGGCTGAAAGATATCCGCAGGATGCTTGAAGCCAGCGAAAGCGGCGTGAAAGTAGTGGGTGTTGTGGAAGAAGGCGTGAAAACGCTTCTGGACGAACTATCGTCCAGCCCCCTGCTCAACTGCTCGGTGGGTCTGATTGCCGACAGCCTGACCATCGCCAGCGGCGCCTATCAGCAGATGGTAAAGGATGTTATGGCAGAGCGAGGCCTCAAGGGGAACATCCCCGTCGTGGGCCAGCTGATGAACACTTCCGATACCCTGGCTTCAAGGGCTCTGTGCGAGGCCTTCTCCAAAATGATAGAGAGCCATTTCGCCGCAGGAATGATGTCTCCCATCTGCGCCATCGTGGCCGACACCGACATTGACGACAGCGTGAAGGAGTCCTTCCAGGAAATAATTAATAATTACAGGTCCAAGCGCATCAACGGCAACTACCCTTACAGGTCTGTGATAAACGACAAGGTGTTCTTTATCGACCCTTCCAAGTGCGCCGCAATGGAGTGCTACAGGGTGCTTCGCGGCAACAACAACCTGGCCCTCCGCATAGAAGGGATGCAGGTCGCGCACTACACCGACCTCCCTATGTAGATATGAAATTCAAAGAGAGCATTACACCTGAAGAGATCGAGACACTGGATTTGATATCTTTCCCCGGAGAGATTCAGATCATTACGGAAGAAGGTCCGGCTTTCAAAGAGGCCGTGCGGCATCTTTCTTCGTGCCGTATGATAGGCTTTGACACCGAGACCAAACCGATATTCCAGCCTCACGCTCCCCGGTGCGCCACTGCCCTGCTGCAGCTCTCTTCTGAAGAGCGGTCGTTCCTGTTCCGCCTCCACACTCTGGGGCTGCCCAAGCCTCTGGCCGACATCCTGGCCAGCAAATCCATAACCAAGGTGGGCGCCGCCGTGGCCGACGACGTCCGCGGCCTTCAGCATTACACCGACTTCACCGCCGCCCGGTTTATGGACTTGCAGCGGTTTGCAGAGCAGTTCGGCATCAAGGACAAGAGCGTAAAGAAACTGGCGGCCATAATCCTGGGCCGTCGCGTCTCCAAGGCACAGCAGTGCTCCAACTGGGAGGCGCCGGTGCTCTCGTACCCGCAGCAGCTGTATGCCGCCACCGACGCGTGGATATGTCTGGTGATGTATAAAAAGCTTCTGGAATCGGGATATTGATTTTTTTTCTAATTTTGTTTCATATCAACATTACTAACTGATAAAACTTAAAGACTATGGGAAAACTCCTCAAAGAATTCAAGGACTTCGCCATCAAGGGTAATGTGATGGATATGGCCATCGGCGTTATCATTGGCGGTGCTTTCGGCAAAATCGTAAGTTCTTTTGTATCTGACATCATTATGCCGCTCATCGGCCTGCTGGTTGGCGGTACCGACTTCACCCAGTGGAAATGGGTCCTCAGCCCCGCAAACGAGGCGCTTGGCAAGGCAGAGGTTGCCCTTACCTACGGCAACTTTATCCAGGTAGTTTTCGACTTCCTCATCATCGCTTGGTGCATCTTCCTGGTAGTCAAGGCTATCAACAAGGCTAAGAAACCCAAAGAGGAACCCGCTCCCGAACCGCCGGCAACTCCCGAGGATATCCAGCTGCTCCGTGAGATCCGCGACAGTCTCAAGAAATAATTATCTCTACCACAACGCACAATGAAAAAACTACTGCTGACTATTATCTGCCTTACAGGTCTTTCTCTGGGCGCGTTTGCCCAGGGATACGAACTCTCCATAGAGGGTATGGGTTCCGTGGGGCCCATCCGTTGCAGCAACAATTACTTCGGAATCAATATCCTTAACGGATACCGCATTCCGTGGGGCAACGGCCTGTTTGCAGGTGTCGGCAGCGGTTTGGTAGAGACCTCGTATCTTACCGATTTCAAGCGGGTCAACTATCTTAATGGAGATGTTGACATAGACAAGAAGCGCGAGAATCTGAATTTTTTTGTGCCGGTGTACGGATCTTTCCAGTACTACCTCTCCAAAGACAAGATTCACCAGACTTTTGTCCGCCTGGACGTGGGATACGAGTTTGCCGTGTTCCGTTTTGACTGGGACCGCAAGCTGTTTGACAAGTCTTCCTGCAAGCACGGAATGTATGTAGAGCCCTCCTTTGGCTACAACATCAAGCTGAAGGGTGTGGAAAAGAGCCGTTCGGTATACTTTGCCGTGGGCCCCACATTCCAGCGTTGTCTTTTCAAGCGGACCGACGTCACCGAGCTTGCAGAAAAAGACGATAACGGCTATATTGGCACAGCTACCACCAAATCTCACGACTGGCTTCTGCCTACCATCGCTTTCCGCGTAGGCTGGAGGCTGTAGAAAATCGTTGTGCAGATAGCAAAAGGACGCTCCCGAATGGAAGTGTCCTTTTTGTTTGTACTGACGGTATTGGGCAGATACCTCCGCCTGAAAGGTTCCGGGCTTAGTCTGCGTTCGGCTCCCCTCCATTCAAAAACGCCTATGCTCGAGGACTCGCGCCTTGCGCTCAGACATCTCTCGCATGGCCGGCGTTTTTTTCGATGCGGGCTGCCTCGCTACTGCTCGACAACGCCTCACTCCGAAACCGCCCTGAACCTTTCAGGCTACGGCTATATTCTGCCCCTTACAACTCTATCGCTTCTTCCAGAAGGCTTCTATCTCTTCCAGGGATTTGCCCGTGGTGTCAGGGACACATTTGTACATGATCACTAGATACGGGATGCACATAAATGCAAAGAGGAAGAATGTGCCGGCGGGGGTGAGAGTCTCCAACATCCAGGGGGTAAGCTGCCCTATCAGATACGTGCCTACCCACAGGGCGAAACCGGCTATGGACATCGCAAGACCGCGCACCCTGTTGGGATACATCTCGCTCAGCAGGACAAAGACCACCGCGCTGATGGAAATGGCGGTGCAGAATACATATAGCAGGAAGAATGTGAGCATAAACCAGTTGGGCAAATGTGTGAACGGCAGGAAATAGAGGCCAATCATAAGCAGGCAGACTATCATACCGCCTACACCCCACCATACCAGCTGTTTGCGCCCCACTTTATCTATAATCAGCAGAGCTATGACGGTGGTGAGCATATTCACGATACCGACCAGCACGGTAGAGAACAGCGGGTCGGAGAATCCTGCATCGGAGAATATCTTGGGGCCATAATACAAGACTGCATTCACGCCCATAAACTGCCCCAGAATGGCAATTGCACTACCCACCAGCACCGCTTTCAGTATCCCTGGCTCCAGCAAGGCCTTCCACTCGGTCTTGACCTCTCCGGCAATGGACTCCTTGGTCTCCGCCAGACCAGCCTCTGCTTCCGCTTCGCTGGAATAAATCCGCCGCATAATGGTCAGCGCCCTTGGATCCTGCCCTTTGACAATGAGCCATCTGGGACTCTCGGGAATGAAGAAAATCACTATCAGGAATAAAAGGTCAGGTATAGTCTCACATCCTAGCATACCGCGCCAGTACTCATTATTGAACATCCTGACGCCTAAAGCCGGGTCGGACGAATCCAGTGCCGCACCCTTCAAAATGAAGAAATTCACCAGATAAGCCAGCAGAAAGCCGATTGTGATGAACAATTGGTAGAAACTTACCATCGTTCCCCGGACCCTGGCCGGCGAGACCTCCGAGATGTAAATCGGCGATACTATCGACACTATACCGATGCCGAACCCACCGATAATACGGTAGATTACCAACTGTGCAAAATCGGCACACACGGCGCAGCCTATGGCCGACACCGAAAACATCAGCGCCGCAATGAGCATAGTCTTCTTGCGACCCAGAAAATCAGAAAGCATTCCGGCCACAAGCACACCGATGATAGAACCTATCAGGGCGCAGCCGACATACCAGCCTTCCATTCCCGTAGACAGGCCAAACTGGGTCTTGACTATTTCCGTGGTACCCGAAATGACCGCCGTATCATAGCCGAAAAGGATTCCGCCGATGGCGGCGACCACCGACAGGAAAATCACATAACCACTTACTTTTTGTTTCATGATATATCTTTTATTCAATTACTGAGGAAGATTGACCCATGTTTCATTTGCCCAACCGACTGTGCGGCCTATACCGCGGACCTCTCCCCTGATTCCTTGCTCCTGAAGTTCCCTAAACCCGGGCTCACCAGGTTTGATGTCAAGGAACGGCATCAGATAGCAGCTATGGTCCAGAAGCAGACTCTGAACCTCCGGGACAGACACCTCCGAAGGCTTTCTGCCACTACCTGCCGCTATTGCAGCAAGTGCCCCGGCAGCCTGTCCCAGGCCCATAATCACTGGTTGCAGACGCACCGAACCGTTCATCTCCCAACTTACCGACACAGCCTTGTCTGCTATCAGAAAATCTTCTGTATCAATGGGGACTACTACACCCAGGGGAACGCTGAAAGAAGGTATCTTCCCAAACCATAGGTGTGCGAGTTCTTCTCTGTGGGGATTTTGCACGTGATGGTGATCTACCGGATAATCTCCCACGGCCACGGCACGGGTATACAATTCAAAATCATAAGGATTGCGGGCAGCATCTACGGTCATTGTATCGCGGCCGGCCACCCTTGCCGCTTCCCTGAAATAGGGAAAAAACGGCAATCCGTCTTCTGTAGGATATACATCGTCTGCAATGCCCAGGTCAGTATATCCCAACTCATGCTGCAGGAAATAGATAAAGCCAAGGGTACGGTTCTTCGCCTTCCGGTAGAGCCCTTCACGCTCCGCCGGCGTCATATCCAGATATTCGGCATAATAGTCATTGCCGTAGATCGGCCAGTTGAGCATCATATAGCCGTCCGGCAGGAGCCCGTATGAGAGCATCATCTCCGGACTCCATAGCTGCTGGCCCAGCGGATTGTATCCGCCGGAGTTGTCGGCCAAAGGGTTGTCGCAGCAACTGCGGTAGTTCTCTATGTCATAGTCTTCCGGCATTTCCATCAGCACATCGTGGTCGTAGCGCTTTACTATCGCCACGTAAGTCATGTCCTGGACATATCGGCGGTCGTCCAGTTGCGCGGCCCCGACCATTGCAGCCACATCGCCCAGTTCTGTGCCGTCAATCAGAACTTTTGCCTTCACTGAAGAACCATCGGAAAGACGGAGTTTCCAACCGCGTGTTTTATGCTCAGCCTCTACGAGAGACACTCCATATCTGACTTCTACTCCGGCCCCTTCTGCCATATTGGAGAGGATATCCGATCCTACCCTGGGATTGAAGAGAATATTGCTGACCCAGCCTGATTTAAGATTGTCGTAGCCATCGTAACGGATCGCCAGAGAATCAGTGAACTCTCCGAAAATGCCTCCACGGAGTTTGTAATTACCATCAATGGCACTGACTCCGGCGCTGGTAAGCATGCCGCCAAGCCACTTTGTCTTTTCAACGACAAGCACTTCTGAGCCGTCCCGGGCGGCTTCTATGGCGGCAGCACTCCCACCAGTGCCGCCACCAACGATAACAACGTCATAGTTACGGCAACACGAAATGGCAAATATGGCCAATAGTATTATAAAACTATGCCTCATATCTTAAGTTTGATACCTAATTTACCCAAGCCCCAGGCTGTGGCGATACAGAGTGCTGAAAACATTGCACACTTGGCCACTCCCACCCAGCCGGACATCCATTCTGGAATTGTGAGAGAGAAGAATATCCAGAAACAATAGAAGAAATACGGTAGCATATATACCGTCAGGGTTGCTTTACCCGCAGGGTTTATCGGCTTTGCCCAGCCGGTCAAACCATGTTTTTCCAGTGTGCGCAAGACAGTGTATAACGCTACCGAAATCGCAGATACATAAAGACACCAGGGAAGTGTGCCCAGCCCCTTGGAAGTAATCCACCATTTATGGGTAAATGCCCCCATCAAAGCAAGCGCCACCGCCACGGCGAGTCCTATGACCAGGCGGCACTTCTTTAGTTTCCGGTCCGCCATAACACAGAGCACACCGCCAAGTGCCATTATTATGCTATGACCGTTGCCCAGATGCAGGGCATCCGAGAAGTCGGCCACGAAGTTGCCGCCCAGAAGTTCTGTCCCGTCGCGCATCGGTGCCACGGAAATATTCACAAGGCAGAATACGACCCAGAGAACAGCCAGTATCCACCACCTGTTGCGACATAGAATATATGCGAATGCGGCAAAGAGATACATCCAGCCGATCTGCCCTAGAATGCCCCACCAGCTAGCCCTGAAAAGACCTCCGTCAGGGCTTCTGAAGGCAATGGCGATACCGGTGAGAATCACCGCGCCTAATATGCGCAACGCCTTTTTGTATCGGAATCCTTCCGGGTAATTATTCCATACGAGAAAGAAACCTATCACCATCAGCAGCCAGAATACTCCTTTGTTCCAGGCGATACCGGACTCCGAGTTGACAATGAACGAACCCATCAGAAGCAGCGCCAACGTACGGCTTAGGATATGCCGCAGGGTAGATTCAAATGACAGTCCTTTCTGGAAACGGCGCTCAAGCGCCAGCGGTACCGACATTCCCATTGCAAAGAGAAACATCGGATAGATGATATCAGAAAGGCCCATACCGTCTTCCATAACGGCAAAGTGCTCCAGAAAGTGCGGCACATTGTGAATCGCCCAGAAGTCGTTGACACACACCATCAGGGCCACTGTCAGCCCTCTGAAGATGTCGATGGCAAGATTCCTTTTATCCATGGTTAATTCTTGAAAGCGTCCCAATAATCAAATGCGCGGATGTAACACAAATCAAAAATAAAACAACCGTCGCATATTTCATCCATAGTACGTGCTATTTCCGGCAGTAAGTCTTTGCAGCCGCCGTTCTGGAATCCGGGCTGGTTGCCGATATCTGGGCCGGCCACAAACGGCACTTCGTCGCAGAGGCGCTTTGCACCCAATCTGGCGAATCCTTCCATGGTTTTTTCCACATCCCCGTGGATATTGTCAGCAGGGCAATAGGCCCCCAGCAGCATAAAGTCCACCAGATTGGCAAAGCCGGTAGCCTGGTATTCCGGAGTGGCCCATCGGAAGGTTTCTTCTTCTTGAGCCAGAGGATAATCAGGACTTGTCCAGTTCACACCGCTGCGGTAATACTCGCTGAACCAGGCTCCCACATAGACCCCCACCTTCAAGTCCTTACGGACTGAGTGCATGGTTTCAACCGCATCTGCCACAAAGTCGTGGATCACCTTGCACCGGAAAGTGAGCCATTTATTTTCCAGCTCGTCGGGCTCCTGGTCAAGAAAAATATGACCGGGCTCCCGGAACACGGGCCACCGCTCGGGCTCCCTGCCCAGGTACTGTGCAAAAGCCTCCCGGGCCGCCTCGGTGTAGCCGGCATCAAGTGCGTAGTCGTCGTAGCGGCAGCGGTCCAGAACCACACCGTCCAGATCCTTGTACTCCGCAATGTCAGAGAGCATCTGCAGCAGGAAAGCCTGCACGTCTTTATTGGCGGGATCCAAAAAGCGCCCGCCAATGCTCGTGGAATCATCCAGATGGTTCAGTAGCCCGCCGGGTGTCATATCCACAGCAGCCCAGTCGCGCAGTTCAGGATAGTCATAAAGCATCCCGCGGCATCCAGCCTCGCAGCGGAAACCGCCCACCATGACATTCACTCCGGCAAGCACTTTAAGCCCTGCTGCATGACCGGCATCTATGAATGCCTGCAGATAGTCAAAGTCGGCTTCACGGGGCACAAACTGCAGGCCGCCGGGACGCCAGAGCGCCTCTTCTTTAAGAGGAGGGGCGACACTGCTCTTGAACAATACATCGCCGCTTGTGGGTCGAACCTCAACCACCAGGTGTGTGAAGCCACCGTCTGCCAGACGAAGGCAATCTGCAGCAATGTTTTCCTGGCTATTGGCATATTGGTTGAAATTTGCCCCAACCTCTATCCATACCATACGGATCTTGCCCTTTGGCTTTGGCGAACATCCAATACAAAGAATCACCGAAGCTATTAGCAATAAATTGCGTAGTTTCATAATGATTATAAAAAACGGGGGCGCAGAGCCCGGTAAAGAGCGCAGCGCCCCCGCTATTCTAATATTATCTACTAAGGAATAATCAGATTGAAGCGGGCAAGTGTAGGACGGCCGGAGTTGATGGCGTAAAGCTCAAGCACTCCGTCACCAGGACGCAGGAGCACATCGGAGCCTGTCTGACCGCTGAAGTCGTTCCCTTCGGTAATAATCCAGTCCGCAGGCTTGATATCAAGCAGCATCACGGGGTTGGCAGCATCGGTCACGTCAAGAACGAAGATGTCGCCGTTGCCGGAGTAGTTGAAATGATAACCCTGGGTCATAGCCATGATGCGCTTGCCGTTGTAATCAACAATAGACATGCTGTTCTGGCTCTCGTTACCGCCGTCGCCGATACCGGTGATGACGGGTGTCCATACATAAGGGGTAACCCAGTTGGGCTCGGTGGCATTTGCAAGGAGCTGTACAGCCCTTGTTCCGTCATAGCCGCGGAAGTATATACCGTCGGCGGCTGTTGTGCCCAAAGCGACGCAGGCACCGTTCACGGGGCTCCATACAGTACCCGTTGCGGGACCACGGTTCTGACCACCGGTTGCCTGGACATAGTAATTGTCAAGCGATACGGCTTTCTCTTTGATCTCCCAGCCTGCCCAGTAAGCGGGATCTCCGCCTACGACTGCGGTAATCATGGCAGCGGTTGAAATATCACCGCGTACGCGCCAGTTGCCGATTGTTCCGCCAAAGTCAGAAGTCTGGTCAAAGAGTTTGATGGGATTTGAGTTGACATCAGAGGCATAGTATACGGAATATGTGGTTCCTGACGCCATAGCGGTGTGGTCAGCAACAATCACGTTGCCGGCATCATCGCTGCAGATGGATGCGGGAACGACGTTGGTCCAGGTGATCGCTTTATAGTATGCACCGTTGTTGGGGCCCATTGCGTGAACCTTTTCGCCGTCGGAAACTATCAGGGCAGGTCCGCCTGCAGTCTTGACAGCCAATCGGTTGTAAGCGGCGGCAATACCCACATCGCTGAGTTTCTTGTTCCAGATCATCTCAAAAGCCGCGCCCTCTACTTTAACACCGTCCTGAACATAGTGGCCGGTTCCGCCATATGCACCGTTCTTGCTGCCGTCGTGGTTGAAGCACTCGATGTAGAAGTAGTGCTCGCGGGAGAAATTGGAGGTGTTCTCGTCAAATACCAGGTAAATTTCAGCTTTGTCCTTGTCGTAGCTCAGATGTACCCATCCAAGGTCATCGGTCTGAACGCTTGCGCCGGCCTCGTCGCTCCAATAAGAAAAGTAGGGTCTCCAGTCAAGATTGGTCTCCACGGGAATGGTGATTGAGATACCTTCGCGCGGGATGATGGTAGGATCGCCGTAGGCGCTCCATTGGATGCCTGCCCACTCGCCCTGCAATTCGAAATAGGGCTCGAAGGGAGCCTGGGTAATCTTGATTGTCTTGGAAAGAGTACCGTCTGTGATAGTGATGTTGGCAACCCTGTTGGGAGCCTCTTCGGTAGCTTCTTCATAGTTGGGCTCAACGGCCAGGCTTACCGTGGTCTTTGCCATAGCTTTGGTACCGGCTACGGATACCCAGTCGATAGCCTCGGGAATGGAAACGCTGTACTCAACGTTAGAATTAACCTCAACATCGACTACGCCACCCTCCTGGGGAACCTCATACTCTAGCACGTCCACCTCAAGGGCGTCTTTCTGGCCCTGGGTTACAGTGACCGTCTTGGTAATGGCGTCAGCCTTGATGGTGACTTTTGCAGTACGATTGTCGGTGTTGTCGTTTTTAAGTGCAGAAGCCTTAACCGTGAAATCGGCACCGCCCTTGACACCCTCACCGCTGGTAGGGGAAATCGTGAGCCAGTCGGCATTCGACTCTGCCGTCCAGGGAACATTTGTGTTGAACTTGATGCTCACATTGTCGCCTGCAACGGACACTGTCACCGCTTCGTCGGTATTCAGTGTCAGGAAGGGATCTTCTTTCTTCTGACAGGAGATTGCCAGCAATACGAGCAAAAGAAGCGCCAAAAGTTTAAAATGTTTCATAAATAATTGATTAATTGGTTGATATTAAAGTGTTTCTAAATATTCATCTATAGCTTTTTCAAAAGCATCCCAATAATTATACATCCTGATATGGCATAGGTCAAAGATGAACAGGCCGCCGGCCGATGACATCATGGTATTTACTATATCAGGTATCACATCTTCCCGATGTCCATTGGTAAAGCCACTGCCGTTGCCGATATCGGGACCTGCGGCAAAGGAAACATCGCCGCACAGGCGTTTGGCGCCAAGCTTTGCGAATCCTTCCATCGTCCACTCGGTACTGCCGTGGACATTGTCCGCTCCGGCATAAGCACCCAGCAGGATGAAGTCCAGTAAATCGGCGAAGCCTGTTTTCTGATAAGCAGTATTTGCCCACTTGTATGAAGATTCGTTTTTTGAAAGGGCGTAATTGGAACTGGTCCAATTTACACCGCTTCTGTAATATTCAGAGAACCAGGCCCCTACATATATTCCAAAACGTACATTAGGAGAAGTCTGGTGAATTTTGTCTGCAGCTTTCGCAACAAAATCGTGTATCGTTTTGCAGCGGAACGTAAGCCAGTTTCGCTGCAACGTGTTGGGGCTGTCAAGGAATACCTGACCTTGTGGAATCATTGGCCATGAAGAAGGCGCTGTGCCAAGGTATTTGGTGAAAGCCTCCTTTGCAGCATCAGTATATCCTGCATCCAAATTGTTGTCATCGTAGCGACAGCGATCCAGAACAATTCCGTCCAGCCCTTCGTAGGCAGCAAGTTCTCCCAGCAGAGTAAGCAGGAATTCCTGCACATCAGGGTTGGCCGGATCAAGGAATCTGGGGCCTGTATCGGGGTCATCCATAGCATTTGTGAGTCCGTCGGGAAGATTGTCCACGGAACACCACGAGCGAAGGGACGGCTTGTCATATACCATCCCTATATCACCAATTGAAGTGTGATAACCACCGACCATGGTATTGATGGCGGCATTAACCCTCAAGCCTGCCTTGTGTCCGGCGGCAATGAATGTGGCCAGATAATCAAATGATGCCGTCCGCTCCACCCAACGGTAGCGCCCGTTGACCCAGGCGGAAAGTTTCTTGCAGGCAGGAGCCACCTCCGATGCAAAAAGCACGTCCCCGCTCGTGGGGCGTACATCCACGAGGATATCCGTGAATCCCATCTTGGCAATGCGTTCGCAGTCTTCGGCGATATACTCCGCATCGTTGGCATAATACTGGAAATTGGCCGCCGCGTCAATCCAGATATAACGCGAACCTCCCTTGATGTCGGGGTTGAAAGGCTCAGGGTCCGGATCATCCTCTTCCTGCTTGTTCCACTCGTCGCGCCATTTGAAGGAGTTGTCTTCCTTCTCGCATGACAGCGGGAAAAGCAGCAGGAATAACATCAATATAAGTACTGGGCGTTTCATTTTATCTGGATTTTAGCAAAACAACCGAAGCTACGGAGCGTTGGGAGCCGTCGGATGGTTTGATGGTCTCCCGGTTGTTTATGATCATGCAACTCGATCCTCCTCCGTCGAGGTTTAGCGCTTCCGTGCAGCCAAGATCCTTGAGGATGGCCGCTTCTTCGGCACTGGTAAAGCCGGGAACTCCCTCGGTCATGTTGCGTCCCTCACATACAAACAGCACGAGCCGGCCGTCGTCGGTGGCCGCTATTGCGGTGCGGGGATGACGGCTGTCGCAGAGAATGCCGTTCGGGCCGTCGAACAACTCTTCGGGATAGGTATTATAGATTTCGCCTCCCTTCAACAGCACCGGACCTCCGCCGATGGCGGTCTCCGCCACGAAAGCGGCGGCTTCGGAGGGGAATGTCGCCCCGGGTACGGGGAGCGGATCCGCATCCCAGGAATTGGCGGCAGGGGTGTCATACAGATAATGGGCACTTTCATTTACATAATATGTCCATCCGGTCGCCAGGGAGCCGTCGGCCTGATAGAATACACCGCGGGTCGGATAGTATATGGTGACCCAGTCCTGTGAGGCATAATTGATGTTTACGCCGTACGTACGGCCGCCGCTCACCGCCACGCTGGCGTTGTAGCGCTTGCCGCCGTCAGTATAGAAGAAACCGCCGTTCACCATGACCGGAGCGGGGGACTCCGCGTAGAACTGGGACGGGGTCCGCAGCTCGTCCTTTGTGCCCTGCAAATTGGGGTCGTCGATGCTGCGGACATCCCACGTCACCCTGGACAAATCGGCCACGGCAATATACGCAATTGCATTTACCCCCTGCAACTGCTCCGGGCTGCGGTATATGGACAAACCGTCGGGCATCGCCGCATAGTCGGCGGTAATGTTAGTCCAGCCCTTGCCTGCAATATCGGGATTCGGCTCGACGAACTCGTCCGCCGGAGTCTCTTTGTCGCTCCAGCGCCACTCGGGATAATCTGCGTTGGCGGACTGGTTGCATGCGGCCGCAACGCACATCGCCGCTATTAAAAACAATCTTTTCATCGTTTGATACAATCCATACTGTAGCCGCCTATCATCTGGCTATAGTGATCATAATAGTAGATATAGAGCATATACCCGTCTGCAGAAGGGGCCAGTATCACATCGCCGCAGGCTCCGTTGCCGTCGGCGGCACTGCTCTGGTATTCCTGGTCAAACATAAACGGCACTGAGAATACCAGCTGGGGGCTGTTGTACATACGGCCGCTGATGCTGCTGCCGGTGATATCATAGACATACAGCTGAGGGCCGGGCCACCACTGAGGGAAGTGGGTAGATACGAATACGGCCAGATAGCGTGCATTATTGAAATGCTTGGTGTCCAGGTTGTTCGGATCCACGTTGCCGTTCACGAAAGCTCCGCCGCCTGGGGCGTCTTCTACAGAGCCGTCACCTTCTCCGGGCGATGCGCTGCCTATGCTCAGATCGGGCTTGAACCAATAGAGTATGTTCTCCGAGTAAGCGGCGCTGTACCAGCCCATATCCATCTGCGCCGAACCGGCCACCACGCAGGTAGAGCGGGGAGTGCCGGCGCCCCAGTGGAAGCCATTGGCGGCATATATGTCTATTATCTCGTTCGAGACAACCTCGCCGCCCACAATATGGATAGCCCTGAAGAAACCGCTGGTTGTGACACCGGAGATGCCGGGATATGTAATCGTGATCACAGCCTCGCCGCTGATGTCGCCGATAACCTTCATCTCCTCACCAATAGGCAGTGCCATGTCGTTCACGAAAGACAAGAGAAGCTCCGGGGCCTTTGTCACGGAAGGTGTCCACCATATGTTGAAGGTCTCATCTTTCTGGGCAAGGTTGCAGATGAGCAGATGGTCCTGCTGGTCGGAAGCGATGCTTCCGGTGGGAACCGCACTGCCAATGTTGATGGTGCCGCCTTCGGTGGCAATTATCTTGTTGAAGTAGCGGGGAGCGCTTCCGTCGCCCATATTCACTATCAGCCAGCTGTCCAGCACGCCCATCGAAACGTTGGCCGCTGCCTTGTAGCCGGGCAGGCCCAGTCCGGTGGAAGGATCCAGGTTGAACAGTTTCTCTGCACTGGTGCTGTTCACGCCGTAGTCTATCTTCTCGGGCACATTCTTTACCACGTAATACTCCGCCTTGGTGACGCCGTCGTCGGCGGTCACGGTAAAGGTGAAGCCCTCGTTATAGTTGTGGGCCTCGGACGGGTCGGGAGAGATGGTTGCATGGGCCGATATCGTGGCCGTCGCCTGCGCCACCGAAAGGTCGTTGGCAGAAATCAGGGAAACGGTGCCTTTGGCCTTGTCTATGACGCCGTTGATCATAGGGTGCTGGATGGTGAAGCTTATCATCTCGCACTTGGATGATTTCACCCGCTCGCCGGTGATTATGATGTTGCGCTTGGCGCCGGTGGCATCGGTATAGGTGAAACTGTTTTCTTCCGTCAGGTCCAGTATGGTCAACGGAGGGTCTATCAGGCAGTTGGGCTGAAGTGCCGCCCTCACGCGGACCTTGGTCATATATGGCGTAGTGATGTCATCGGATGATTCGGGGAAATACCACGGGATAGGTATCACGTAGCGGTCTGTGTCGGGGTCCGTAATCTCCAGACGGCCCATCTCCTGGTCCACATAAGGGCCGAAGGTGAAATAGGCCACCAGAGAGGTTATTCCCTGCCGCTCGGCCGTGGGCAATACGTATTCCGGCTTATGGCAGCCACCCAGAATCAGAGCGGCAAAAACCAGGGTATATATTATCCTTTTCATAATTACCTCCATTCGGGATATTGTTCAACAAGTTTATTAGCGCTCAATTCACTTTCCGGCAAGGGGAAGCGATACATCTTCGCAGGGAAGTTGCGGTCCTGGTCATCTACCGAAACATAAGTGTAGAGATACTGGCCTTCCACCGCAGTAGGTTCTATCTTGAGGCCGTGCACCTGATATCCGTTAAGTCCGGTGGGATAAGCTTCTGCAGCCTCTTCCCAGCGGCGCAGATCCCAATACCAGAGGCCTTCGAAAGCAAGTTCTATGCGGCGCTCCTGACGGATGGCCTTCCAGAGGGCATCTCCCCTGAGGTCGCTGTAAGGCAGGCCTACCCTGCCGCGGATGGCCTTGACGGCGGCATTGGCCCCGTCGTAATCTTCCAGACGGTAGCAGGCCTCCGCCTTGTTCAGCAGAGCCTCGCCATAGCGCAGCAGCACGAAATGCTGCGTGCTCTGGGTTCGCTCGGTAAGGTCGTGGTTCTCGTCCACGCCCTTGCGCAGATAGTATCCGGTAGTGGTACGGCCCTGGGGCTGCGGCTCTTTGTTCCACTGGCACCAGCCGTCCACGCCACCCACGAAGGGCTCTATCTTGCGGTCCTTCCATGAAGCGCCGTTATAGAGGATAGAGGCCTGGAAGCGGGGCTCCAGAAGCTTGTAGGGAGGCTCGGCCGTGGTAGATGAGTGCCAGGGAGTCCAGTCGGGGACGCCGCCTGTGGCCAGCTCGTAGCTCTCTACCATCTCCTGGGTAGGGGTACCGTAGCCGCCGCCCTGCTGATCTACCAGCTTGTAGTCGCCGCCGGGTGTGTAGTAGAAATCGAATTCGTGATATACCGCGTCGCTGTAAGAGAAGTTGTACTGGAGTATGGATTCTTTGTTGCCCGACACCGTAAAGACGCTTGCATAATCGTCTGCCAGTCCGTAGCCGAGTTCTTCCAGATTGTTCACGGCAGAGACTACATCGCTCCAGCGCTTGGCGTAGAGCATACTGCGGGCAATGAGCGCATTGGCCGCGCCATTGTCCAGACGGCCTTTGGCCGCCGCCTTGGCCGGGAGATTCTCGGCAGCGAACTCCAGGTCTGCATAGATGAAATCCCACCCGGCCTCTTCGCTGGAGAGTTCCTTGTCTATCGCAATTTTGGAGAGATCTTCGTCGTAGATAATGACCTCTTTATAGCGCTTTACCAGCTCGAAATAGAGCCACCCGCGCATCAGCTTCAGCTCTGCCATAAGACGGGTCTGGTCGGCCTCGGGAAGGCCGCTTCCAAGGCTCTTGAGATTGCTGATGGCCTCGTTGGTGCGGCGGATTGCGCTGTAGAGCGAAGACCAGCAGCCAAGGTAAACCGACACGAAATTGCTTGTCAGGTCGGCTCCGCCATAGGCCACGCGGCTGGGTATGTAACAATATGCGAAATTGTTATATGAACCGTATTTGAATTCATCGGTGAAAGCCTCTGTCATGCCGACCTGGCTGGGCCAGTTGGCGAATATGTCATAAGAATAAGAGTAAATGCTGTTCACAGCATATTCTGCACTCTCTGTATTGGCCCACATCACCTTGTCGGAGATGCTGTCGCGAGGGGTCATATCCAGAAAATCGTTGCAGGCTGCCAAAGTGCAGCAGAGAGAAAGGGCAATGATTATCTTTTTCATAAGGCATTCCGGTTTATAAGGTTATTGTAATGCCGCCCATCAGGTTTCGCTGCTGGGGATAGTATCCGTTGTTGACGCCGGGAGATTCGGGGTCGATGCCCTCCGGCAGGCCGTCGAGGGTGAAGATGTTGTTACCCTCCACGAAGATGCGCAAGGCCTCTACGCTGAACTTGCGGGTAAAGGACTGCGGCAGGGTATAGCCCAGCCTGGCGGTCTTAAGACGGACATATTTGCCGTCTTTCCACCAGAAACTGGAGTTGAGTCCGTTGTGGCCGCCGTGACCGGTGTTGCCCAGGGTAAGGCGGGGGAATATACCGTCGGGATTGTCCAGGCTGTAGGCATTCTCTACAAGGAACAGCGGGGAGTTGCCGCCCTCCTTGAAGGTGCGGGTCCAAACCGTGTTGTCGTCGTTGCCGTTGTAGTAGTTACCCAGCATGGAAACCTGGAACAGGGCGCCGCCTGTAAACTGCAGGTTCATATCGAAACCGTTCCAGGTGGCATTCACGTTAAGGCCGAACGTAAGCTCGGGGCGGTTGCTCTTGCCAAAGATACCGCGGTCGCCGGTCCAGTCAATCACGCCGTCTCCGTTAAGGTCAACATACTTGATATCGCCGATATTCGGGCGGGAATTGCCGTACCATGCAGAGTTGTCTATCTCCTCTTCCGTACGGTAGAGGCCCTCTGCCAGCCAGCCGTCTATTGCCCCGTAGGTGGTGCCGGTGACTTTCTGCCACTCGGCTATGTTGGGGTTGTCGTTGTATTTCAGCCAGCGGGTCTTGGAGTATGTCACTGTCCCTGCAAGTTCATAGAAGAACGGCTTGCCGCCCATATCGAAATGGTTGCGGTGGGTTATAAGCACGTCTATACCCTTGCTGTCTATGGCGTTTCCATTTACATATGTCGGGAAGTATCCGCCCATGGAATCGGGATGGCCACCGCCGTTATACGAGAGGATATCGTAGGTATAATTGTAGAACGCATCGATTTCGCCGCCCAGCAGGCCGTTCCACAGGGAGAAATCGAAACCGGCATTGTAGGACAGGGTCTTTTCCCAGGTCAGATCTTTATTGGGAATGCCCGATGTGTAATACGAAGGAGTGCCACTGCCGCCCGTATAAACCACTTTGCCTCCGGCGGCATACTTGCTGAGGAACATATACGGACTCACGCCATCGTTACCCAACAGACCGACAGAGGCCCTCAGCTTGAGATTGTCAAGAGTGGTGAAGCCCTGCATGAATTCTTCCTTTGAAATATTCCAGCCCACTGAAGCAGATGGGAAAAAGCCCCAGCGGGTATTCATCATTCCGGCAAATTTGTAAGAGCCGTCGTATCGCCCGGTAAACTCCGCAAGATACTTTTCATCGTAATTATAACGGATCCTGCCCACGAAGCCCGCGCTGCGGGAGGCATCACTGCCGCCGGCAACCGGTGCAGCAGTAGGGGTACCGTTGTCCAGCTCGGGCAACAATGCGAACGGCAGGTTCCGGACATACGCGCTCATGTTGTTATACTGGAAGTCACGCACTTCTGCCAGTGCCAGGGCTTCCAGATTGTGCTTGCCGAACGAATTGATATATGAAAGGCTTGCCTGGCCGGTAATAGACTGGGAATAAGCTGCCCCTTCGCCCAGCTTTACGCCGTTGGCAGAGCCGTTGACATCCACCATAGGAGTGGTCCAGCCCCAGCTGCCGTCGGCATCCTTGCGGCGGACCATGACATAATAGGGGGTGTCCAGGTTCTTGTTGTAGGTATTGCGCCAGTCATAAGAGCCGCTGACC
Source organism: Bacteroidales bacterium (assembly GCA_017428035.1). Lineage (GTDB taxonomy): Bacteria > Bacteroidota > Bacteroidia > Bacteroidales > UBA932 > Equibacterium. Next base: position 40,823 of record JAFRRR010000124.1, read on the forward strand.
TTTGCCTGCAGCCCCTTAACCCCGGGAATATCCCAGGTAAGGCCGGCATTGAGGGTGCCGGTGAATCCGTTCGTCTTCTTGGAGCCGGACTGATACAGGGCCGCCAGAGGGCTGTACGGGTAAGCCTGATTGGTGGCTATGGAACCGGTGTAATAACCGTCGTACATCTCGGGCAGGTAGGGATGGATACCTATAACCTGGTGCGCTACGGAGAACCAGCCGACCTCATAGGTGGCGCCGGACTCTGAGCCGTCGGAGCCTCCAGAGAGGAACCTGGGGGTCTCGCGGCGGGATACCACACCGCTCAGACCCACATTGAAAAGCAGGTTCTTTGCAAGGCGTGTCTCTATATTGGTGCGCACATTATATCTGTAGAAATTATAGCCTTCCACATTACCTTTCTGGCCCAGATAACCGGCGGATACGAAGTATTTGGTGTTTTCGCTGCCGCCCTGCACGGTGATATTGTGCTTTGACGTGCGGCCGGTGCCGAACACTTTCTTTATATAATCCACATTGTCCCAGCCGTCCGTGGGGTCGCCGTTCAGCATCGCCTCCACATTGGCAAGGGTGAAATATGGCTCATATTCAGCCTCGGAGGCGATGGCCCCGCTGGCCAACTGGTCCATCTCCTGAGCCAGATTGTAATAATAGGCAAACTGGGGGCCGTTCATGAACCTTGGGAAGTTGGCGTTCATGGATACACCCATCGAACCGTTATAGGTGATGGTGGGGGTTCCCTTGGCTCCGCGCCGGGTGGTGATGATAATCACGCCGCCGGCCGCCTTCAGGCCGTACACGGCAGCCGAAGCGCCATCCTTGAGCACCGAGACGCTCTCAATGTCGGCCGGATCGATATCGTTGATGTTATCCACCGGGAAGCCGTCCACCACATAGGCCGCTCCGTAAACCGAACCTCGGATACGCAGCGACGCCTGGTCAAGGCCGGGTTCGCCGGATTCCTGTACGGATGATATGCCGGGCAATTTGCCGGCAAGCACCTGGGAGACGTTGGTGGCCGGCGCCTTCAAAAGTTCCTCGCCCTTGATGGCCGACACGGCGGCAGTCAAGGTCTCTTTCTTGACTGTACCATAGCCCACGACTACCGTCCCTTCAAGGAAGATGGAGTCCTCTTTCATGGTGACATTCAAGGGGGTACGCCCGTCCCAGCTGCGGTCCACCGTAGCAAGGCCAAGACAGAAAAATTCAATCACATCTCCTTCGGAAGCCCTGAGCGAATATGTTCCATCGGCCCCCGTGACGGTGCCGTTATCGGTCCCTTTGACCATAACGGTGACGCCTGCAAGGGGCTGGCCATCCGAATCGATGACTTTGCCCGAGATTCTTGACTGGGCAAAAGCGGGCGCCGTGGCAAGCAACAAAGCCGCCAAAAGCAGCGCGGGGAATCGGAAAATGTGCTTCATCAATAGATATCTTTATAATTATTTGTTTGCTATCTGCGAAAGTATATTGCCTATCTGATATAGGCCGCGGGGGACGTGGAAACAACCTTTCCATTTGCCGCCTTTAAGAGGTAGAAGAACTTCTCCACGACGGTTCAGATAGCCGAACCACTCGGGATAATCGGGATCTTTGAAACGGGTCCACAGATAATCGTCAAGTTTGAGAAACCAATCCAGGGCCTTTTCATTTCCCGTGAGCTGATATCCCTTGATCATGGTTATGGCGCTCTCGATGTGGACCCACCAGAGTTTCTGGTCCCACTCCAGCTCTTGTGTGGGATAGCCCTTGCGGTCCATAAAATAGAACACTCCGCCGTACTCTTTATCCCAGCCATAGTCTATCACCCTCAAGGCAATCTCCATGCTCTTGTCTATGATATCCTGGCGGTGAAGGCGCAGTCCCAGGTTCATCATGAACCACAGTGCCTCCAAATCGTGCCCGGGATTAACCTTGCGGCCCTCGAAACAATCAATCAGGGATCCGTCTGGGGCGAGATTCTCTACCATAACCCCGAGATCAGGCTGATAGAATACATCAAACACTTCGTGCAGCGCCTCGTCTATGGTTTTGTCCAGCAGATGCTTGTCCTCTATGATAGGCTCCACCTCCAGGGCCATGTTGCATATAATCATAGGCAGGGCGAAGTCTTTCATCGGACGGGTACCCGGAACAGCCTTGCTCCATACCCCCTTGGGATTGGAACGGCGCTCCAGAATCCTGCGGAATGTCTTGCGCGCAACTTCGGCATAATATTCACTGTCAGTGGCCACGGCCAGCTGGGCGAATGCCATGCAGGCAAAGGTGTTGGAGAATATGTTATAGGGCTGTATTATCGGCCGGCCTTCCCTTGTGAGGGAGAAATAGAAATCGTAATTGCCGTCATGGCCGTACTTGTCGAGGAATTTTGCCCCCTGCTCTGCGCAGGCAAGCCAGGCGGGATTCTTCTCGACTTTGTTGTAGAGCATGGCGAACATCCAGACTTCCCTGCCCTGCAGCCACACGAACTTGTCGGTGTCGAAAACACTGCCGTCACGGTTCAGGCAAGTGAAATAGCCTCCGTACTCCAAGTCTTGAGACCTCTCCAGCCAGAAAGGCAAGACACTGCCATACAGCTCTTTATGATATTTATTCGCCAGTTGTTCAAAATCTTTTCCTGTCATGTTATCTAGCTTTTGTCAAATATTTTCAAATTACACTGCAACAAATTTACAAACTATCATTAAATAAGCAAAGGTTTTTAACAAAATGTTAAAAACAACATTTACCATTTCGCTTTATTTTACTTATCTTTGTGTGACAAATAACTTCTATGACCACATTTCTCGACGACATCAACGGCCGCTATGCAACGGAGGAGCGGACAATCATAAACCTGTGCCTTAAGAACACGGGGTTCTCGCTGGCCGACCTGGCTAAAGAACTTGACACCAGCATTCCGAAAATATCACGTATCGTGGGGGAGCTTGTCGATATGGGCTACCTGGCCGATCTGGGCAAGCAGGAATCCTCCGCCGGCAGGCGCCCCAGCATCTACGGCCTGAACCCGGCAGCGGGATACTTCGTGGGTGTCGATGTACGCCAGGACGGGCTTTCCATTGCCGTCACGGATTTCCCGGGGAGGGTGGTTCACTTTGAGCACGATGTCCCCTACCGCCTGCAGAACAATGAAGAGTCCATACGGGAAATGTGCGCGACAGTAAAAGAAAGGCTCAAGAAAGCCCGTATCGACACCGGCAAAGTCCGCTCATACGGAGTAAACCTGACCGGCCGCGTCAATCATGAAACCGGATACAGTTATTCATATTTCATAAGCGAAGAGAAACCCATCCGTAACCTTCTGGAGGAATACCTGGGCAAGACCGTTTCGGTGGAGAACGACTCCCACGGAATGGCTTATGGCGAGTATATGAGCGGCATCGCCGACGGTGCCAGCAACATCCTTTTCTTGAATGTGGGCTGGGGCCTCGGCATGGGAATGGTGCTTGACGGCAAATTGTTCTACGGCAAGTCGGGGTTCTCCGGCGAGGTGGGCCACTTCCCCCTGCTGGACAACCATCAGATATGCCGTTGCGGAAAGATCGGATGCCTGGAAACAGGCGCTTCCGGGCAGGCGCTCCACAGGCTCGTCAAAGAGAGGATCGAAAGCGGCCAGCCTTCGATTTTGGCCGACACCTGCAAGAAGGGCAAGGAATTATCCCTGAACGCCATCCTGGACGCGATTCAAAAGGAAGATGTTACTGCAATAGAGTGTATTGAGGAGGTCGGCGCCACACTGGGCCGCGCCGTTGCCGGACTGATAAACATCTTCAACCCCGATTCGGTAATCATAGGCGGCCGCCTGTCGGTGGCGGAGCGCTACCTGATGCCGCCGCTCAAGATTGCCGTGAACAAACTGTCGCTGAATCTTGTAAACAACGACACCGTGATCAAGGCCTCCCGCCTGGGGAAAGCCGCCGGTGCAATCGGGGCCAGCCTGCTGGCCAAAAGCAGAATGTTGAACAGTTAGCCATAAGCAATATGAGAAAACGGATATCCTTGCTCCTTGCTTTTTTGATGCCGCTGGCCGCCGCGGCCCAATCCGGCATCCTGGATTTCCATCCGGCCGATGAGGTCGTGCCACTTCTGGAAGCGGCACGTGCGCCTTCCGTAGTGTGGGGAAAAGGGAAATCGGCTCCGGCACTTACCCTGCTCCATTGTTCGGACATCCACGGCAGTGCCGAGAACCTCGAGCGCATAGTCGAATTCAGACAAGCCTACAGCCGGTGGATAGAAGACGCCATCCACGCGGGAGACGCCGTGTATTGTTACTGGGACGACCCCAATCCCTGGGACGAGGTCCCTTCTGCAAGAGGCATACTCAATACAGTGGGCAACCATGACTGCTGGAAGGGGCATCTGGTATGGGCGCAGACATCATGGCCGTACGATGCCACGGAAGACGAAGCGTACCAGCTCCTTTTTGTGGGGAAGGACAAGTCCCGCCCGTTCTTCAAAGAGTGGGACGTGGTCAAGCCAGGCGGCGTATGCTACTATTACAAAGACTACGCGCCCAACGGGATACGCCTCATCGTCCTGGATTGCATGCATTATACGCCCTTGCAGCACGAATGGTTCTGCAATGTGCTGGAGGAGGCCCGGCTGAAAGGCCTCACGGTCGTTTGTGCGCAGCACTATCCTCCGCAGAACGGTATGGATTTGATTGAAAGCGGCTTTACCGACCGCGACTATGCAATTTCGGCGGTTCCCGCCCCTGCCGCCGGAGAGCAGATGGAAAGGATGCACGATGATGCCTTCAGCGCCGTGGACGGCTTCATCGATGACGGCGGAACTTTCGTATGCTGGCTCAGCGGCCATACGCACCTGGATTTTATCGGCCATGTAAGCGGCCACCAAAGGCAACTTATGGTCATTGCCGACAAGGCCGGAGCCAAGGATGACTATATGCAGGAGGCCCGGCCGATAGGCACCATCTTCCAGGATTCTTTCAATCTGGTCACTGTGAATCCCGGACGCCATACACTTGTCGTCCAGCGCATAGGATGCACCAGGGACCAGTATATGCGCTCAAAGAGACTATTTTGCTACGACTACACCACGGGAAACATACTCGTCAACGAATAACACACAATATGGAAAACCGCCGTTCATTTCTGAAAAAAGGAGCCATGGTTGCAATGGGTGCGCCGCTCCTTGCCTCATCCTGCACCCCCTCAGCCGAAAAGACCGACAAGTGGGGCATAGAGCCCGACCCTTCGCTCAAATCCGAACTTCTGGTTCCAAAAGGGAACGCCCTGCCGATAACCGGCACATTCCTGGATGAAATATCGCACGACATCCCCCATCAGAACTGGGGCGAAAAAGAATGGGACCGCGATTTCCGATATATGAAGGACATCGGCATTGACACTGTGATAGACATCCGCTGCGGCTACCGCAAGTTCATAACCTACCCTTCTCCCTATCTCCTGAAAAAAGGATGCTATATGCCCTCGGTCGATTTGATTGACATGTTCTGCCGGCTGGCACAGAAATACGACATGAAGTTTATGCTTGGACTTTACGACAGTGGCAAATACTGGGACACCGGCGACATGAGCTACGAGGTGGAATCCAACAAATATGTAATTGACGAAATCTGGCAGATGTACGGCAGCAAATACAAGAGTTTTGGCGGCTGGTACATCTCCGGCGAAATATCCAGAGCCACCAAGGGCGCCATTGAATCATTCCGCACGATGGGTCGTCAATGCAAAGAGGTTTCAGAAGGACTGCCCACCTTTATATCTCCCTGGATAGACGGCAAGAAGGCCGTGGATGCCGCCGGCGGTAATCTTACCAAAGAGCAGGCGGTAGGCATAGAGCAGCATGAGCGGGAGTGGAACGAAATTTTTGACGGCATTCATGATTATGTGGATGCCTGCGCCTTCCAGGACGGCCATATCGACTATGACGAACTGGACGCTTTCTTCTCTGTCAATAAGAAACTTGCCGACCGTTACGGTATGCAATGCTGGACCAATGCCGAGTCATTTGACCGCGATATGCCCATCCGCTTCTTCCCCATCAAGTTTGACAAACTCCGCCTGAAACTAGAGGCGGCCAAGCGCTGCGGCTACGACAAGGCTATAACCTTTGAGTTCTCACACTTTATGAGCCCGCAGAGCGCATATCTGCAGGCAGGGCATCTCTACGAGAGGTATCGCGAATACTTTGAGTTGTAAAGCATCTGGTCAGCTAGCCACCACCTCTATCAGCGAGATATGACGACTGGAGCCTAAGTACTTGACAGACTTGGCGTTATGCAAATTAACTCACCTTGTGAAGGGTGAGTGAAATATTGTAAAGCACTGAACTTCAACAACATTGCCTCCAGAAGATATATGGGCGGCCGGGGATATTGTGGTTTATAGCTGCGCGTGAGCTTCTGAGTTCCGGTTAGGGTCGGCTGCGCAGCGCCCGGCACTAATTGAGCCCGTCAACGACGTTACAGGTGCCGTCAGGCGCCTGTAAAAGGAGGCGTCGTGGCGAAAAGGAACTCGGAAGCGGTTAAGCGCGAAGCGTGAAGAAAAGCACCATCCAAGGCGCCCATATATCTTCTGGCTTGTAAACAGTCGTACTATAGCAAAAACTCATCAACATTTGACGGACTGACCGTCTTGTACTTCGCCTGGGGATATGCCGCCAAAAAAGCCTTAGGACACGACGCTGCATCTGAAGGATTCCATTTGAATTCGTAGGCCGTGATTTCACCGTCCTCTTCTTCAATCAAGTCGATTTCCTTCTTTGTCGTGGTTCTCCAGAAGTATTTGCCGGCAAAGGAACGATCATATTCCAACTTCTTCATTCGCTCTGCCATAAGCCAATTTTCCCACATATGGCCCACTTCCTGCTGGTTTCTGAGTTCTAAAGGAGCAAAATTCCCGATTATGGCGTTGCGTATGCCCATATCCCAGAAGTATACCTTCTTGTCGAACTTGAGTTCATTGCGAAGATTCCGGGCAAATGACGGCAGTCGGAAGATGATATAGCACTTTTCGAGAATGTCGATGTATTTCTCTACGGTTTTGGAATCGATACGTATTAGATTGGCTATTTCGCTGTAGCTGACTTGAGAGCCTATCTGGAAGGCCAACGCACGGAGCAAAGATTCTAATTTATCCTGCTTGGCAATGCCCTTTATATTGAGGACGTCTTTATATAGATAACTATCCATCAATTCTTTAAGGACAATACGTTCTTCCCCGGGAGATGTGACAACTTCCGGGTAAGTTCCATAAAGAAGACGATGGTGAATAAGACGGCTCTGCTCCAAAAGATTGGTATCATCCACCAATTCTTTGAAGGATAGTGGGAAAAGCTTAAATTCCCGCTTGCGGCCCGAAAGGGATTCGTTGATGTCCGTAGCAAGTTCGAAGGCAGAACTGCCCGTGGCCACAAGGCGTATTTCCTTCATCTGGTCTGCAATTAGTTTGAGGACATTTCCTATATCTTCTATTTTTTGGGCTTCATCTATAACCACCGTGGTGGCTTTACCAAAAATGGCGCGGAGCCTGGTTGATGTAGCATCTTTCAGAAGGGCCCTGATATCAGCTTCATCACCATTCAAGAATAAGACGTTTTCCCCACCGGAAAACAAAGATTCGATAAGGGTTGACTTGCCTACTTGGCGAGCCCCCATTATGGTTACCGCTTTCTTCCCTGAAAGGGCCTTGAGAATGGGTTCTTCGATTCTTCTGCGTATCATAGATTACTTCTGTTTTATACGCAAAAGTATAAATTCTCGGAATCAATTCCAAGAATATTTAAATTTTTACGGAATCGATTCCTGAAATATTCAAAAATACCTACCGCTCGGCCAGCCAGTTGTAGGCGTTGATGAACATATCCAGCCAGGGGGTGTCGGCATCGTGACGTTTCTCGCGGGGATACCAGGGCCAGTTCCAGGGGCGCAGGCAGCGCTCGGGGTGCGGCATCATTGCCAGATGGCGGCCGTCGGGGCTGCAGACACCGGCGATGCCCATAGGCGAGCCGTTGGGGTTGCCGGGGTAGTCGTTGTAGTTGTAGCGGACCGCCACCTCAACGTTGCGGCCGGCGGGGAAGCTGAATTTGCCCTCACCGTGGGCCACCCATATACCCAGTTTGGAGCCCTGAAGAGACTTGAGCATAATGGCGGGCGAGTCTTCTATGGTGACGCCCACAAAGCAGCTTTCGAACTTGTGGCTGTCGTTGTGGACCATCTTGGGTGCGCGGGCACGGTCGTCGGGAGAAACCACGCCCAGCTCTGCCATAAGCTGGCAGCCGTTGCAGATACCAAGGCTTAGGGTGTCCTTGCGGGCATAGAATGCATCAATGGCGGCGCGGGCCTTGTCGTTGTACATCAGCGCACCGGCCCAGCCCTTGGCGCTGCCCAGGGTGTCGGCGTTGGAGAAGCCGCCCACAAAGACTATCATATTCACTTCAGAGAGATCTTCGCGGCCGGAAGTAAGGTCGGTGGTGTGGACATCCTTCACGTCAAAGCCAGCCATATAGAGGGCCCAGGCCATTTCGCGGTCGCCGTTGGAGCCTTTCTCGCGGATGATGGCGGCCACTGGCTTTTTGCCGCCCTGAACACGCTCTGCGCGCTGTTCGGGGAAGCGGTATACCAGCGGCTGGCCGGCAAAATTGTCGCGACGCTGACGTGCGCACCATCCCGCCGTCTGGCGCTTGTCCAGCAGATAGGATGTCTCAAACCAACGCTGGCGCATTGCATCTATGTCAAGGTGCAGCTCGCCGCCGGAGTACTTGATATCCAGCGTGCGGCCGCCGTTCCAGGAGCCGATATTGTAGAATTTGACATTCTGGCCTGCAAGATAATCTTCTACGAAAGGATTGTTGTACTGGACAATCACGCCCGGCAGCTCGCTTAGCAGCACGTTGGCGTCCAGACCGGACAGATTGATGTCCAGGCCGCCCTTTGCATTAGCAAACATACTCTCCAGCAGGGCTGTGACCAGACCGCCGGCGCTCACGTCGTGACCTGCGAGGATAAGCTCCTGCCCCACCAGACTCTGAATCGCCTCGAAGCAACGCGCAAAATATGCGGGATCTTTGATGTCGGGGCACGCGGCGCCCACCGAAGAGCACACCTGCGCATAGGCGCTGCCGCCCAGGTTGAAGGCAGGCTGGCGGTCAAACGGAATATAGAGAATCTGCGAATTGACGCTCTCGAACGATGCGTGGATGGTTTTGGTGATATCGCTCACCTGCCCTACTGTGGATACTATCAGCGTACCGGGAGAAATCACCTTTTCGCCGGAAGGATATTTCTGCGTCATAGACATTGAGTCCTTGCCGGTGGGGATGTTGATGCCCAGGGCAATGGCAAAGTCGCTGGCGCCCTTGACAGCCTTGTACAGACGGGCATCCTCGCCTTCGTTGCGGGTCGGCCACATCCAGTTGGCAGATAGCGACACGCCGCGAAGGCCGCCGTCGATGGCAGCCCACACCATATTTGTGAGCGCCTCGGCAATGGTCATACGGCTGCCCGCCGCCGGGTCAATCAGGCCCACCGCCGGAGCATGGCCTATGGAGGTGGCGATGCCTCGGTTGGAATCGTAGGCAATGGCCGTCACTGCCACGTCGTTGAGCGGCAGCTGTATCTCGCCGGCCGTCTGCTGGCAGGCGATAAGGCCTGTCACAGAGCGGTCCACCTTGTTGGTAAGCCAGTCTTTGCAGGCAACGGACTCCAGAGAGAGTATATCTTCTATAACCTTGGTGAGTTCTTCTGGCTTGTAGGCCGACACCGGACGGACGTCGGGATATGTCTTCTCTACCGTGGTGCCGGTCATAACCGTCTTGGGGGTGGAGCCCATCATATCGCCAATAGCCAAATCTATCGGAGCCACGCCGTTGCGGCTGTCTTTCAGCGTGAAGTTGTGCTCTCCGGTGGTCTTGCCAATCTTGTAGAACGGGGCGCGCTCACGCTCGGCAATCTTTTGCAGATGGTCGGCATCCGCATCTTTCATCACCAGACCCATACGCTCCTGGCTCTCGTTGCCTATGATTTCCTTGTAAGAGAGGGTCTCGTCGCCGATGGGCAACTTGGCTATGTCTATGGTGCCGCCCACCTCCTCTACCAGCTCTGAGAGGCAGTTCAGATGGCCGCCGGCGCCGTGGTCGTGGACGGAGATGATGGTGTTCTTATCCTCTTCTGCAATGGCGCGGATGGCGTTGTAGGCACGCTTCTGCATCTCGGGGTTGGAACGCTGCACCGCATTGAGCTCTATGGCGTTGGCATATTCGCCGGTGGCCACCGAGCTCACCGCTCCGCCGCCCATACCGATGCGGTAGTTGTCGCCGCCCAGCAGCACCACGGCATCGCCGCTTCCGGGGGTCTCCTTTATGGAGTCGCGTTTCTTGGCATAGCCCACGCCGCCGGCCTGCATTATAACCTTGTCGTAGCCGTACATCCCGCGGCTGTCGCCATACTCAAAGGTGAGCAGCGAACCGCAGATTATAGGCTGGCCAAACTTGTTACCAAAGTCGCTGGCGCCGTTGCTGGCCTTGATAAGTATCTCCTGCGGAGTCTGATATAGCCATTTGCGCTCTTGGAAAGCTTCCCAGGCGCGCCGTCCCTCTTCAAAGCGGGGATAGCTGGTCATATACACCGCGGTGCCGGCAATGGGGAAAGAGCCCTTGCCGCCCGCCATACGGTCGCGGATTTCGCCGCCGGTGCCCGTTGCAGCGCCGTTGAACGGCTCTACTGTGGTGGGGAAGTTGTGCGTCTCGGCCTTCAGGGAAATCACCGTCTCGGCCTTCTCGCGCTTGAAAAGCGACGGCTGGGAGCCGTCCGTAGGGTGGAAAAGCTCCACCTCGGGGCCCTCTATGAAGGCGCAGTTGTCTTTGTATGCCGAAACCACGCGGTTGGGGTTGGTCTGCGTGGTCTTCTTTATCAGTTTGAACAGCGAAGAGGGCTGCTCCACGCCGTCGATAATGAATGTTCCGTTGAAGATTTTGTGGCGGCAGTGCTCGCTGTTGACCTGGCTGAAGCCGAACACCTCGCTGTCGGTGAGGCTGCGGCCCAGGCGGGCAGAGAGGTCCTGCAGATATTTGATTTCTTCCGGCGAAAGCGCCAGCCCCTCGCGCAGGTTATATTCTTCAAAATCAGTTATATACTCTATCGGATCGGGGGTGTGGCTCACGGTGAAAATTTCCTGGTCCAGGCCGCGGTAGAGCCGCTGCAGCATCTTGTCATAAGAGGCATCCTCCCCTTTTACGGGGAAATATTCCTCTATTCGCTTCAGACCGCTGATGTTCATATTCTGGGCAATTTCCACGGCGGTGGTGCTCCAGGGGGTAATCATCTCGCGGCGGGGGCCCACAAAGAAGCCCTCGATAGATGTTTCATCGGTCTTTTTTGCAGAAGAAAAAAGCCACTCCAAGGCTTCGATGGCCTCTTGTGGCTGATTATCTACTGTTTGAACTGCTATGACGCTGCCGGCGTCCGAACGGAAAAACAATATCTTCATTGGAAACAATTTGTTAAGTGCAAATGTAGCAAATTGCGTAAATTCGCAGCGTGACTTACCAAGAAAAAATAGAGAAACTTTTCAACCGCTTTCCCTCCTATCAGAAGGTCGGCTCGCGGGCCTATAAACCGGGGCTGGAATCTATGCTGGCCTTTGACTCTCTGCTGGGCCATCCGTGGCGGCAATTCCGCACAATACATATTGCCGGCACCAACGGCAAGGGCAGCGTCAGTTCTTTTCTGGCGGCGGCCCTGAGCGGCGGCGAGCGGCGCATCGGCCTCTACACCTCCCCTCACCTGACCGACTTTCGCGAAAGGATAAAAATAGTCTCTGAAAAGGGTTTTGAGATGATTCCGCGCAATGCGGTGGAGGCTTTTCTGGATAAGTACGAGGGGTTTATGGAGAGCGAAGGGCCCTCTTTCTTCGAAATCACCACGGCAATGGCGTTTGACTTTTTTGCCGCGGCGGGCGTGGACCTGGCGGTGATAGAGTGCGGCCTTGGGGGCCGGCTGGATTCCACCAACATCATCACGCCAAAGTTGAGCATCATCACCAACATTGGCCTGGAGCACACCGCATATCTGGGAAACACTCTGGAAGAGATTGCCTTTGAGAAGGCCGGCATCATAAAGCCGGGCGTGCCGGCGGTCATAGGTGAGATCAATCCCGCCACACGGCCGGTATTCGAGAGAATCGCCGCCGAAAGGGGCTGCGAACTGGTGTTTGCGCCCGAGACCGAATGCCGCCTGAGCGCCGGGGGCCTCGACTTGCCGGGCGATTATCAGCGGCAGAATCTGGCCACCGTTTCGGCCGCGCTGGAGATTCTTGAGCGGGAATACGGCATCGGTGCCGACGCGTCCCGAATCGCCTGCGCAGCGCATCTTACCGGCCTTCACGGCCGCTGGGAGAAGATTGGCAGCACGCCAGACATCATCTGCGACATAGGCCACAACGCCCACGGCCTCAGGCAGGTATTTGACCAGCTGAAGCAGGTTGCGCCGCAATACGGCCACGTACACATCATTTTCGGCGTGGTCAGCGACAAGGACGTGGACGCAATAGCGCCGCTGATGATCAAGCCAGACGGACATATCTCTTACATCTTTACGCAGCCCTCCACCCAAAGGGCAATGCCGGTACGGCGCCTCGCATATAAACTGAAGCGATACGGCATTTCCGGCGCCACCGCATCCACAGTGGCCAGGGCCATCTCCAGGGCCAGAAAAGAAGCCGCCGCCGAAGATTTGATCTTCATCGGCGGCAGCAACTTCACCGTGAGCGACGCGGTGGCCTATCTTCAATAATCTATTCGAACACCAGCTCGCCGAAGTATTCGGGACGATGGTAGTCGGGCTGGGGCCAGCCTATGGGATTCCAGGTGACATAGTGCGGCACGGGCATCCTGTCGCCGCATTTGTAGAAGTTTGCACGCAGTTTCTTGCCGGAAATGGCGGCGCCGTCAAGGCCGTAGATGTCAAACGGGATAGCCATAGTGAGGCTCCAGCAGCAGCGGCCTTTCTCTTTCACTATGCTCTTTGAACCCAGCGAAGCCACGCGGCGGATGCGGCTGATCACCGAGTCGTCAAAGTTGTGGCGGTGGTCACGGTCGGGACCGCAGGCGAAGGTTCCGTGCCCGATGCAGGTCATCTCTATGTTGTAGTAATCGGGTTTGGAGATGTCCGGCGTCATAAAGAACTCCACGCAGGAGTCGTACCAGGGCTCGCTTCCGAAGTCGTATTCATACGTGCCGCGCACTCCGCGCTCTATCACCTTGAACTGCAAGAAGATTTCATCTCCGTTGTGGGCGATTTTGAAGCTTACCCGCGGCTTG
>JAFRRR010000125.1 GCA_017428035.1 Bacteroidales bacterium
GAGGCCTATCCCGGCGCCCACGTGTTCGGCTATGAGATGGCCACCGGCAATTTCCGCGACTACGGCATCGTTAAAGAGCGCTACTCTATCTATTCCGCTATCGCAGTGGACCCGGTGCTGAAGAAACTCTATGTGTTCAGCGTGCCTTTCGTGCCCGAACTCTATAAGAGCGATGGCTGCCACCTGATGAGCATAGATATGGTCACCGGAGAGAAAAAGGACTGCGGCAAGGTGGTGGACGGCCGCCTGGGCGCATCGTTCTGGTTCTTTGTGGACAAGGACAGCAATGTCTGGTTCACCCTATGGACGCGCAACTATGTGTATGAAAACGACTTCGGCAACCTCTACTGCTACAACCCTTCGGCAGACAGCATTAAGGTTTACGACAATGTGCTGCCCAAAGGACAGCTGATAGACGAGACTCCCGTTTCCGAGGCCCGCAACGAGCAGCGCGCCTGGACCTGGCTGAGCCCCTTCCCCGGCCGCGACAAGTGCTACTTTATCCAGGGCACCCTGGGCGGCGGCGACGAGCGCCTGTGGATTTTCGATCCTTCCAAGGATATCGTTTCGGGCGAAGCATTCGAGCCCGTGGCCTACATCGGTTCCTCTTATTTCGAGACCGCAGTGGGCGGCGACCGCCTCTATTTCTGCCAGTACGAAGATCTTGAGGACGCCCGCACCATCTTTAGCGAAGACGAGCGCGAGATAGATCCCGACAGCCCCGCTTATGTGGACCGCAAGATCCATCTGCGCAGCATCTCGCTCACCGAGGGCGGCCTGCACCGCGAAATCAAGGATCACGGCCCCATTATCGACCAGGATGGCCGCCAGGCGCTGATGATTATGTCTATGGCAGCCGACGCCGACGGTCACGTGTTCGTCTACGGCAGCTGGAGGCCAAAATCATTCAAAGAGGCAACCCTGCAGTACCTGCTGTTCGAATACCCCAACGGCGACCTCTACCGCCTGCTCAAGCGCGGCGAGTTCTTCGCTGTGATCAATACCAAGGAGTAACGCTCCGGACAGAGCCTTCGCCTGAAAGTTTTGCTCCCTGGCAGCCGGTCGCAAATCCTTGTTTGCATATAACGAATGAATGCGAGACGGACAGATACCCACTTCTGTCCGTCTCGCGTGCTGTACACGTGCCCTGGAAGCTGTTTTTGCCAGCTGCGTCTGTCACGAGACGGATAAATCCCGGGAATTGTCCGACTCGCGTAAATACTTGCACGGATTCGACTTTTTTTTCATAGCTTTGTATACGTCAGCATTTCTGAAGTGGCGATGGATTTGCGCTGCAAGGAATGTGTGTAAGAGATTCAATATTAGGGAGAAATGCTATGAGAAAGACAGTACATCTGTGTCTTAAATCCAGGGAAGAAGTTATGTATCGCAACGAGGCAGACCTCATTATGGGGTTCAACTGTCTCGCGCTTGCAGTTCTGGAAACAGAGGCCCGGCTGCTGGCAGAAGGGTTTATGTCCACGCATAACCACAGCCTGCTGCAGAGCGATGACTACAGGGAGACGATGCGACGGCACCGATATGCCTACACTCGCTATTTCAACGCCAAGTATTCAAGAAGAGGCCGGCTGGCAGAGCAGGACTATTTTTATCTTGAGGTAGAAGGGTTGCATCATACAACGGCCGCACTCAACTATGTCTTACGACAGGGTCTGCACCACGGGGTCGTTTCAACCCCATTCGCGTATCCGCACTGTTCTGCAAATGCCATTTTCCGTAAAGAACTTGGCAAAGATACCGCCCAACTGCTAATGCCACTTGGCAAGCGCTATATGTATATGCCAGGAGAAAAACTCATTGACGCCAACAAGTACAGGATGTCAGCGAGTGGGCTTTTGCTCAGGGAAGACATTGTAGATACTGCGTATGTAGAGGAAATATACATAACTCCGCGCAACTTCCTGTTTCAGATGAACAGGATATCCGGAGAACGCGACCTGGATGAGCAGAAACGCGAGAATACACTCCCGCCGGTAACCGTAGATCTCATAGAATCAGGTGTACCCGGGTTCGATGCCAAGAAGGCTCGCATTTTCGAGCAAGGGAGAGTGGACCGCAACCGTATGGGTGACTTGGAGTTGTGCGGCATAATAGACCAACATATCGTTCCAAGGCTTTCCAAAGAGGGGCAGACCTCATCCATATACCGGATTCCAGAATCACAACGCTCAGCAATTGCAGAAAAGCTTTGGAGAGAGTCTTGCCAGTCACGCTATCGGCCGGATCCTGGGGGACTTCTTGGCGGAAAATACGTTTCAGAAGCGCAAATCAAGCGCTGTCTATGCCTGACGTGATTTTCGCGGAAACTGTCGGGTGCCGGCATCGAGGACTTGCAGCGGGGGTTCTGCTGATGGGCTCTGCAGCGAGGCTCGCTGGAGCGGCGACATCTGGAAACGGACAGAACCCCGCTTCTGTCCGGCTCGCGTGCTGTACACGTACCCTGAAAGCAGTTTTTGCCAGCTGTGAGTGCCACGAGACGGATAAATCTCGAGAATTATCCGGCTCGCGGACTGGGATCGTGCCGGTGATTACTGCCATTTTGGCTCCCAGGTGGGGAATCAGCCCGCAAGGAAGCATTCGAAGGTTGTATATTGCTAATTGATGCCTATCTTAGTGTGTTATTTTTGACAGTTATGTCTGACGAAGCGTACATACAGTTCGTGACGGAGCACGCGGGGGATAACCCCGAGCGGCTGTTGCTGTCGGCAGACCGATGGCCCCAGGTGGATGTGCGGCGGGCGGCGCGCAATATCGCTGCGCGGGCGAAAATACGCACGAAAATACCATCTTGGTATGCCCATCCCGAACTGGAGTATCCCGGCAGTCTGCCGCTGGAACAGGCCAGCAGCGAGGCTACGGCGCTCTACAAGCAGGCCTTCGTGCCCGCCGGGGCGCGCATTGCCGACCTCACCGGCGGCCTTGGCGTGGACTGCTGGTTTATGAGCCGAGGCGCCGCCGAAGCCCACTACTGCGAGCGACACGGAGAACTTTGCGCCGCCGCAAGGCACAACTTCAAGGCATTAAGCAGCTCGGACGTGGCTGCAGATGACGGAGCAACGCAGAACGGAGCCATTTCCAGGAAGGGCTCGCACATCGCAGTGCACGAAGGCGACGGCATAGAATGGCTCCAGCAACAGACCGGACACTTTGACCTGATATACCTGGACCCGGCACGGCGCGACACAAATGCCCGGCGGGTATATGACATTTCTGACTGCGAGCCCAATCTGCTGGAAGTCAAAGACCTGTTGCTGAGCAAGGGGCGCCGCGTCCTGGCCAAGATATCCCCGATGGCCGATATCAGCCGCACGCTGAATCAGTTTCCCGAAGCCCGCGAACTGCACGTGCTGGCCGTCGCCGGCGAGGTGAAAGAGTTGTTGTTGCTGCTAGAAGCCCCCGGAGAGGACAACTCTGACGCAGACTCTAAAAACGCCTGACAGGTTTCAACAAGTTCAGAGCCGCTGATTGTCGCCCACGACATCCTGCACGACACCGCTCACCACTTAGAATTCCGCCCGTCGGAAGAGCCCAAAGCCACAGCGCACTATGCCACCGGCATAGGCAGATATCTGCTCCAACCGTCAAAGGCCGTGCTCAAAGCGGGCGCGTTCCGCCTGCTGTCCAAAAGATA
>JAFRRR010000126.1 GCA_017428035.1 Bacteroidales bacterium
ATAAAGAGAATTATACAACCGGGGCAATTCCCCTCTACGTCACCCTGGGCAGCATATTTGTCTGGTTCCTGTATGCCGTGGTGTGCATCAAGACAATCGGCATCGACAACGAAGGGCTGATAGCTGCCATGGGCGGTCTGGGGGTTGGCTTTGGCTTTGCCCTCAAGGATACCATCAACGACCTGTTCTGCGGCCTGTCGCTGCTTATGGGGCGCGTCCATCTGAACGATTACATAGAGTGTGACGGTATACGCGGCCGCATCGTGGAGGTCGGTATGCGTGCCACCACCATCGATACCATGGACGGCAGCCTGATGTCTTTCCTTAACAGTCAGCTCTTCTCCAAGAACTTCAGGAATCTCACCAAGAGCCACAACTGGGAACTGGCCAAGATTCCCGTGGGGGTAAGCTACGGCACAGATGTAGAAAAAGCCCGCGACGAGATTCTCTCTGCCCTGCTTCCTCTTCAGGAAAGGATGTCTTACAAGGCTCCGGCAGTCCAGATAGCAGATTTTGGCGAGAGCAGCGTAGATCTGGTGGTTAAGGTCTGGGTACGTTCCAGCGAGCGCCTGGCCATCGTCCCGGAAATCAGAGAGATTATATACAAGGCATTCGCCGGCAACGGAATAGAGATACCGTTCCCGCAGCGCGACATCCATATCAAAAACGATTAGTCAATGACAAACAAGAAACTCTCTCCCGCCACCCTGTGCATAAAGGCTGGCTGGGAACCCAGCAAGGGCGAACCGCGTCAGGTCCCCATTTACCAGAGCACCACATTCAAATACGAAACCAGCGAGCAGATGGCCGACCTGTTTGATCTCAAGGCGGCCGGGTATTTCTACACCCGTCTGCAGAACCCCACAAACGATTCTGTGGCGGCAAAGATAGCTGCGTTGGAGGGTGGATCCTCTGCCATGCTGACCTCTTCGGGCCAGGCTGCATCGTTTTTCGCGGTACTCAACCTGTGCCAGGCTGGCGACCATTTTGTTAGCGCAAGCACCATATACGGCGGCACATTCAACCTGTTTGCCATCACCCTTAAGAAGATGGGCATCGATTGCACCTTTGTAGATGCTGATGCCTCTGAAGAGGAGATTGGCGCCGCTTTCCGTCCCAACACCAAACTGCTGTTCGGCGAGACTCTCACCAACCCGGCGGTGAATGTGCTGGATATAGAGAAGTTTGCCCGCATAGCCCACAGTCACGGCGTTCCGCTGATTGTAGACAACACCTTCCCAACCCCCATCAACTGCCGCCCGTTTGAATGGGGCGCCGATATCGTGACCCACGCCACCACCAAATATATGGACGGCCACTCCACTTCGGTGGGCGGCGCAATAGTGGACAGCGGCAACTTTGACTGGGCGGCTCACGCCGACAAATTTCCCGGTATGACCGAGCCTGACGAGTCTTACCACGGGCTGGCTTATGCCCAGGCATTCGGCAAGAACGCCTTCATAACCAAAGCCACTGTGCAGCTGATGCGCGATTTGGGCAGCATCCCCTCGCCTTTCAATTCCTATCTGCTTAATGTCGGTCTGGAATCGCTGCAGGCCCGTGTAGAGCGCCACTGTGCCAACGCACAGGTTATGGCCGAATACCTATCGCAGTGCCCCGAAGTGGCATGGATCAAATTCCCGGGTCTGCCTGGCGACAAATATCACGACCTGGCTCAGAAACAATTCACCAAAGGCCGTTCTTCGGGCGTAATGTGTTTCGGCATCAAGGGCGGCCGCGAACGCAGCATCAAGTTTATGGACTCCCTTAAACTGATAAACATCGTGACCCACGTGGCCGATGCAGCCAGCTGCGTGCTGCACCCCGCCAGCCACACTCACCGCCAGCTCACCGACGAGCAGTTGATTGCCGCCGGCGTACAACCCGACCTTATCCGCTTCTCCGTAGGTCTGGAAAATACCGATGACCTGATTGCCGATATGGAACAGGCATTTGCATCTATCAAATAATTTATTTTATATTTGCGGTATGAAAGATTACAGAACATTCTTCTTTTTTGGTTTCTTCTTTACCCGGCCACGGGTGAAGCGGCTTGTTCTGTAATTCCACAAGACAATTACTTTAACAAAATATCCGCTTCACCTTTGGTGAGGCGGTTTTTTTATGTGCATATGAAAAAAATAGCAATTCAAGGCATCCGAGGGTCATTCCACGACATAGCGGCCCATCAGTATTTCGCATCAGAAGAGTTGGACATAGTGTGCTGCAACACTTTTGAGCAAGTGTTCGACAGTGTACGCGACGACCCATCTATAATAGCCTTTGTGGCTATAGAGAACACCATAGCAGGCAGTCTTCTGCATAATTATGAATTGCTTCGCGACAGCGGACTTAGCGTGGTTGGCGAGCATAAACTCCACATAAGTCACAGCCTGCTGTGCCTTCCCGAGGATAACTGGGACACACTTACAGAGGTCGGCAGCCACCCGGTGGCTCTGATGCAGTGCCGCCATTTTTTGCAGAATCATCCTCAGTTAAAGGCTGTGCAGCGCTCTGACACAGCCTCGAGTGCCCGCGCTATCGCCGAGGAACACCTCAAGGGGCATTGCGCCATTTGCCATAAAGACAATGCAGCCGCTTTCGGTCTCAAGGTGCTGGAAGAGGAGATTGAAGACAATAAACATAATTTCACCCGCTTCCTGCTTTGCTGCAATTCAAAGTGCGTATCCCATATGCGCCATATAGAAGATTGCAATAAAGCATCGCTGGTTTTTACACTGCCTCACAAAGAGGGATCACTGAGCCAGGCGCTGAGCGTGCTGAGTTTCTATGATATTAACCTGACCAAGATACAGTCACTGCCCATAATAGGTAAGGAATGGGAGTATATGTTCTATATCGACGTTGTCTATGATACACTTGCCCGTTTCCGCCAGGGAGTTGCGGCTGTATCTCCCCTTACCAGCGACCTTAGGGTACTTGGTGAATATATAGAATCCAAAGAAACAAATCTTTAACCATTAGAATATGTCTCTAGACATTCAACCGCTTAACCTGCCCGGAATTGATACTCGCCGACCTGTTGTAATAGCAGGGCCGTGCTCGGCAGAAACCGAAGCCCAAGTGATGACTACCGCTACCCAACTGCACGAGGCGGGTTACAAGATATTCCGTGCCGGCATATGGAAACCCCGTACGAAACCGGGAGGATTCGAAGGAAACGGCATTGCCGCCCTACCCTGGCTGCGCCGGGTTCACGAAGAGTTGGATATGCTCACCGCCACAGAAGTTGCAACTGCAG
This sequence comes from Bacteroidales bacterium, assembly GCA_017428035.1. Lineage (GTDB taxonomy): Bacteria > Bacteroidota > Bacteroidia > Bacteroidales > UBA932 > Equibacterium. The sequence goes on from JAFRRR010000126.1 coordinate 3,263, forward strand.
AACACGTCCGTGCAGCGCTGGATTACGGCGTGGATATTCTCTGGATTGGCGCCCGCACTGCTGTGGATCCATTTGCAGTGCAATCTGTGGCCGACGCTCTTGCCGGAGAAGATATCCCGGTATTTGTCAAAAACCCTGTCAATCCGGAAATCGACCTCTGGCAAGGTGCTTTGGAGAGGGTCAACCTGGCAGGAATCAAAAGGCTGGGAGCTATTCACCGTGGATTCTCGTATTATGAGCGGAATATCTACCGGAATCTACCTATGTGGCATATTCCAGTGGAACTCAAAAAGAGAGAACCGGAGTTGCCGGTCTTCTGTGATCCTAGCCATATTGGAGGCAAACGGGAATTGATAGCCCCGCTGTGCCAGCACGCGATGGATCTGGGTATGGATGGCCTTATAGTGGAGAGTCATTGCGACCCTGAAAGTGCGTGGAGCGACTCGGCGCAACAAGTCACACCTGCTACTCTTAAATCAATTGTAAATCAGTTGGATATCGTTAGCCTATCTGACTTAGGATAAACTTGCACTTTTCGGGGTTGCCCAGGGTCTTGCCCTTGTCGCAAGAGAGTTTGATGCAGTCGTGCCACTCGCGCAGCTCGGTGATGCGGCCGCGGGTGAGTTTTATCACGATGTTCGATGGCTTGCAGCCGGTCACGTCGCAGGTCAGGAAGGTGCCCACACCATATGAGTCCTGCACCCTGCCGGCGCAGTATTTGTGGATTTCAATGGCACGGTCAATATTCAGGCCGTTGCTGTAAACCACCTGCTTGCTGGCCGGATCTATGCCAAGCTGTTTGTATTTGTCAATGATGAGTTCAGTCTGTTCCTCTTCGTTGCCGCTGTCCACGCGAAGGCCCTTGTACATCATTGCCATCCTCTTGGAAAGGTTGCCGAAGAAGACCTTGTCGCCAAAGCAGTCGTAGAGATAGATACCGTTGTCGCCGTCAAACACATCTGAGAACTTCTTCATAACGTTGAAGTTGCACTCGAAAACGCCGCTGACATTCTCTTCAAAGGAAATCAGCTGGTGGGACATTGTGCCCAGGCACGGCAGGTTGTATTTCATTGCCAGCCATACATTGGAGGTGCCGGTGAACTTGCCGGGCCACTGTTTGGAATTGTAGACTTCTGCCATCACGCGCACCACCATCTCCTGATGGTCAAACGAGAGGCGGCGGCGGGTACCCATATCGCCCAGCACCAGTCCGGCGCCAAAAATCTGCTCTGATTTGGCCCTGGCGCGCTTTTCTTCAAGTGCGGCATCGTAGCGGTCTATATCGCCGTTGAGAATATGCATAAGTTCAGAGATGCAGCTGAGCAGAGGCATTTCCCACATTATTGTAGAGAACCACTTGCCACTGACCTTGATGTGCAAATGGCCCTCGGCGTCCTGCGAAATGTTAACCTCGCGAGGTTTGAAACGGTAGCCGCGCAGGTATGTAAAGAACCATAGAGGCAGCCAGTAGCACTTGGTTTTCATATAATCCACCTCTTCGTCTGTGATGACCACACCCGCCATATAATTCACCTGCTCCTGGAGCAGATCGGCAAATCCCTTGGGATAAACTGTGTCGTTGCGGTCAATGAAAGAGTATTCCACCTCTGCACGGGGATACTGGCGCAGCACGTAGTACTGGCAGGTAAAGGTATAGAGGTCGTTGTCGGTAAAGTGGGTAATTAGCTGTCTCATAGCTGTATGATTTACATTCCGCGTTCTTTCTTGATTTGTTCGTAGGCCTGCTGCACTTTCTTGAATTTCTCTTCTGCAGCTTTCTGGACATCTTCGCCCAAGGTGGCCACTTTGTCGGGATGGTATTTGAGAGCCATCTTCTTATATGCCTTGCGCACTTCGTCGTCGGTGGCGGTGGGCTCGATGCCCAGCACCTTATAGGCAGAATCGGCGCTCTGGCGGTACATATTCAGCAGCGAGTCGCGGTCTATATTGCTCAGGCCTATTGCGCTGGCTATTGAGTCCAGCACATCCAGCTCTGACTGCACCATACCGTCGCACTGTGCCAGCTGCACCAGATACTGGAAAAGCTGGAGCCGTTGCGAATAGTTCATATAGGTGCGGATCTGAGCCCCCACCTGAAATACATTGATATCCTTGGCCATCAGCTGGCGGACGATGCTCTCTGCCTCGCCTGCCGCCTGGTCGCCGAAATTGGTACGGATAAAGTTCCGGACGTTCTGGAGTTCTGTACTGCTTAGCTTGCCGTCGGCCTTGATCACCGCCGTGGCCAGCACCAGCAGGCTCATCATAAAGCTGTTGCGCTGCCCGGTGCGGTATTCTTCGGAGGTTGTGGAGCCGCTGCCGGGATAGGTGCGCCTGGTGTAGGTGGTGCCTCCGCCGGTATATGTGTCGCTGCCGTCGCCTATCTGTATTCCACCTCCGAAGACATCAAAAATAGACCCTGCAAGGAACCCCAGAAGAGCTCCCATAGGGCCGAAGATGGCCCATCCCAGAAAGCCGAAAAGCCACTTTTTAGATCCCATCGATGTCGTCGTCGTTCAGCTTCTTGAGCTTTTTGCCGTAGTCTTTGTCGCGGTTATAGTCAAAAGTGCTGTTGTCGTTCTCCTTTTCGTCCTGGTCCTGATTGAAGATAGTTCCGCCTCCAGGCAGGTTGATCTGAGGTAAATTGATGCCGAGGTTGCCTCTGAAAAAGTAACCGGCAGCCAGCAAAAGAAGTATAATGAGTATCAGGCAGCCGCATCCGGGACGGCCGCAACCGGAACCCCTGTTGCCCCGGTTTGTGAATGCATCGAAAGGATTTGCCATACTAGATATCTTTAATAAAGGCACGACGGCCTTTATGGGTTTCGTGCGGGAAGTGGCTCCAGAGGTTTATCACCTTGTCGTTGTCCACCAGGTTACAGTTGGTCTCGGCCTTGGTGAAGCCTTTCTTCTTGAAGTTGGGATATAAAGACGATACCAGCAAGGCATTGATACCTTTGCTCTGAAAGTCGGGCCGTATGGCCACCAGCAGGAATTCCACGGTATCACCCTGGCAGAAGTAGAGGGACTTCAGAAGGTGGAACCAGCCGAACGGGAACAACTTGCCGTGGCTCTTGATAAGGGCCTTGGCCAAATAGGGAATCATAATGGCCACCCCAATGAGGTTGTTGTTCTCGTCAAAAACCATAGGGATGAGGCTCAGGTCGGCAAAGGTGATATAATCGTCTACATACTTGTCTATCTGCCTGTCGCTGAGCTGCGCAAAGCCATAGAGATCCGCATAGCAAGTATTCAGCAGCTTGAAGATATCCTTGGCGTAATTCTTCTTCATATCCCGCGCGTTCTTCGCAAAAGTAACGTGCAGATTGTAGCGCTGGGAAAGCAACTCGCTCATATTGGAGTAACGCTCGTCAATCTCTTCGGGAATGGTGACCAGGTGTTCTATCCAGTCAGCTCCTTTGACCAAGCCGTAGCGCTCGTAATACTCTATATAATACGGATAGTTATATATGGTGGCCATTGTGGCCATACGGTCGAATCCTGTGGTCAGGGCACCCTCCCGGTCAAAGTCTGTGAAGCCCATAGGGCCTTCCAGCCGGTCCATCCCGCGCTCTTTGCCCCAGGCGCAGACAGCATCCAGAAGGGCCTTGCAGACATCGTAGTCTTCTATGAAGTCTATCCAGCCAAAGCGGACAATCTTGTGCTGCCACTTTTCGTTTACCCTCTGATTTATCAGGGCCACTACCCTGCCCGCCACCTTGCCGTCTTTGAGAGCTAGCATAGGCTGCGCCTCGCTGAATTCAAAAGCAGGGTTCTTCTTGGGATCAAGTGTCGCCCTGGTGTCAAAGGCAAGCTCCGGCACATAGTAGGGACAATCGTGGTAGAGGTTCAGCGTGAAATCGATGAACTGGTTCATTTGACGCCGTGTCTCTACCGGAACGATGGTAATACTCATATCTGTAGATAAGGTTATATTATTGCAAATATAGTAAAAACAAACCACTTTGACGGAAAATTGCTTACATTTGCGCCCGAAACACAAAGGTTCCTTAATCGTCTGCATTGTCCGAACAAGGATTAATAGGGAATCGGGTGCAAATCCCGAGCAGTTCCCGCTACTGTAAGTTCTATTTGTTCTCCGGCATTCTTTGCCACTGGGTTGCAACCTGGGAAGGCGCCGGAAGAGGAACAAGCCAGGAGACCTGCCTTTGACGTATAACCACAAGACCTGCGGGAGACGGGTCGGTCGGCACTCACCCATAGCCTTTTGTTTAAGGTTTATCCGTTTGCGCTGCGCCGTGCATTCTGCCGCATTGGTCGTTAAGAACAGGTGTGTATGCTCAAACTGATGATTGCATTGCTGGCTTTGCAGGTCATCCAACCACAGGTGGATACCATTGCCGAGTCCAGTGTCACGGCGCGCAGAAACGAGGTCATAGTACCCAGCCAGACTCTCTCGGGCACAGAGTTGCAGTCGCTCTCCACTTCTACGGTGGCCGATGCCCTGAAGTATTTCTCCGGAGTCCAGATTAAAGACTACGGTGGCCTTGGCGGCCAGAAAACCATTAACGTCCGTTCGCTGGGCACACAGCACACCGGCGTCTATATAGACGGCATCCGCATTACCAACTGCCAGAACGGCACGGTGGACCTTGGCAAATATTCCCTTGCAAATATGGAATCAGTAGAGCTCTACAATGCCAACAAGGTCTCGCCACAGATGACGGCTTCTGAATACGCTTCTGCCGCCACGGTATATTTCACCACCAGCCGCCCTAAGGCAACATCGCTGCGAGCCCTTGTGAGCCAAGGATCTTTTAAGACCAACCGCGCACAGCTGCACGCATCATACAAGACCCGTTTCTTTGCCGATTTCGAAGGCTATCACAGCTGTGGCAATTATCCATTCTCTTATCATTCGGCTTATGAGGATACCGTCGGCGTCAGGAAAAACTCCGACATAACTTTCTATCGCGCCGAGTGCGGCTATTTCGACGACCACCTCACCGGCCGCCTGTACCTCTACTCTTCTGAGAGGGGCCTGCCCGGAGGCATTGTGAGGCGCCTTTCGGACAAATATGGCGATGTGGGCCGTGAAGAGGATTTCAACACCTTCGCCCAGCTTACATACCGGAACAACTGGGGCCGTCATTCCTTCAAATACAACACCCGCTATGCCTACGACAAGCTGCACGCTGATGCCAGGTTCCTTGAGAACCAGTTTGTGCACTACGACAATACCTACAGGCAGCAGGACTTTTACAACGGAGCCGTTTATGCCTGGACCGGGCGGCGTCTCTGCTTTTCCGTTTCGCCAGACCTGCGACTTAGCGACCTCAGATGCGACGTGACCGGTATGTCCTATTTGTGGCGAAGCGATTTCAAATCGGTGGCCAGCGCCACCTACGATTATGATGGCATCAAATGTTCCGCCTCGGTGCTGTATACAAACATCAAAGACCACTCAAAAATGGCCACGGCCGGCCGTCTGACCCGCTGGACTCCGTCGGCCCACGCTTCTTATACCATAAAAGACTTCACCATCAGGGCATTCTACAAAACGATATTCCGCGCACCGACCCTGAACGACCTATATTATACCCAGGTGGGCAGGCGAGACCTGAAACCTGAATATACAAAGCAATACGACCTTGGAGTAACCTTCAGCCGCCCGGCAGTGATGATTCAGATGGATGCTTATCACAACGAAGTGAAAGACAAAATAGTCTGCATCCCGCAGGGAGCATCTTACAACTGGCGTATGATGAACTACGGCTATGTGGTAACCAACGGTGTGGATATGTCTGCCAGAGCCACATATAAAGATTTCTCGTTGTTTGTAAGCAGTACCTGGCAGGATGTACTGGATATGTCCGACCCCGACGACGAGTTCTCCTGGAAGCACCAGTTCCTCTACTCTCCCAAGTTCTCTGCCTCTGCTATCCTCTCATATCATCATAAAGGATGGCAGGCCAGCCTCTCCCATATGTATTGCTCGGAAAGATACTGGAGCTATGTGGAAGAAGACAAGATGCCAGCCTACAACTGCACCGACGCCAAGGTGCAATATACATTCAAAAACAATATCACCCTGGCGTTGGAGTGCAATGACATATTCGACGTCCGCTACGAGGTGGTGCAGCGCTGGCCCCTCCCCGGCCGCCGTTTTGCCCTGACCCTTATGTATGAATTAAACAACATCAAACTATGATAAAAAGGATTTCATTATTCATTCTGGCCGCTGTGGCGCTTTGTGCCTGCAGCGACCGCATTGCCGGCGACATCGAGGCCGGATGCCCGGCAACAGTCACGGCAGAACTCATAGTGCCTCAAGACGCCACCAAAACCGTGCTTGACGGCAATGCCCTTTCGTGGGAGGCAAGCGATTCGTTTGGCCTGACCGGCGGCAGCGCACTTTATAAGTACAACAATGTCTCCGGCAATTCCTTCACACCCGAAAAGCCGGTGCGCAAGGCTGACATTTATGCCACCTACTATCCCTATGACGCCATCCTGGAGCATTCTGTAGAGTCTTTTACAGTAAATGTTCCTGCCACGCAGGGTTATGTAGAGAACTCTGTGGGTAGCGGTGCCCTGGCAATGGCCGGCACCACCACCGATATCACCAAGATCGGCTTCAAACACGTGATGTGCGTGTTCAATGTCTCCATCACCACATTGACTCAGAATACCAATATCCGCTCCATATCGCTCAAGTCCAACAAGCCGCTGGCCGGCCGCGCCTTGGTGCAGACTTCCGATTGCGCTATTTCTTTTCAGGAGCCGCTTTACGAGATCACTATGGAGACTCCGGATGTCCCGGTTGGCCCCGAAAGGGCTGCAAGGTTTATGGTGGTGGTGCCGCCCGACACCCACACGCTGACCCTGACGGCAACTACAGAGACCGGCAATACCCTGACTGCCAAGTATAAGAATCTCACCCTGAGGCGCAGTACCATATATTCGGTGGATGTTGAAAAGGATTTCAAACCCAATGCGAATGACCCGGACGCCACCGTAAACGAAAGGGTGATACTGCTCAACGAGGGCAACTGGCAGTCCAATAACGGACAGGTTTCCTTCATAGAAAACGGCTCCATAACCAATGGCTGGTTCCGCAAGATGAATCCCGGAATGACTATAGGCGACACTCCCGAAGATGTGCTGATGATAAACGACGAACTGGTCGCCATCTCGGTAAACTGGTCCAACATTATCCAGTACATTAAGCCCACCGGAGAGGCCGTGGCCCAGACAGAAGACGTGCCCAACTGCCGCGCTATGTGCGTAGACGGCAAAGGCTATCTGTATATCACTTCCTATGCCCACGAAACAGCTCTGGGCGAATACTATGAACACGGATATGTGGCCAAAGTATCCCTTGACGACTTTAAGGTGAAGGCCACCTGCGAGGTCGGTTATGAACCCGAAGGGGTGGCTTATTACGACGGGCGGCTGTACATAGCCAACACCGGCGGCTATTCTTTTTCTGAAGAACACGGCTACGAAAACTCCGTATCGGTGGTAGATGCCGGCACAATGAACCTTATCAGAAATGTCGGCATTGTGGACCCTGAGACAGGCAGCCTAATAATAAACCTTTACGGAGAGATGTCCCAGTGCGGACGGTTCCTCTGCATCAACTCTCCGGGCGACTACGGCTCTACGCCTGCCCGCACCATAATCTTTGACTGCGCAGACGACAGCTACACTGTATATGATTTCCCCTGCACCTACAACACCACAACCATAGATGACAAATTCCTGGCAGTGGGATCTTCGTATTCTTATGATACCAATCAGTTTACATACAGCCTAAAGACAATCGATCCCTACGAAGACATTGTCTACGACGGCTACCGGCTTCCTTCCGGCCGCTTCTCTTCCGATGCCCAGAGCACTTTCGAGAGCATCCAGAATCCATACTGCGTATATCAGAACCCCTACACCGGCCACCTGTATATGTGCGAGGCAAAGTCCTTTACCTCGGCCGGCAGGGTCTACGAGTTTGACACCAGAGGCGAACTGATAAACACTATGGTCTGCTACATCAACCCCGGACATATGGCAGCCCTCCCCGACAGATGTTTCAAATAACAACTAATCATACTAAACAAATAAGTAATGAAGCAGATTAAATCTATTCTTCTGATCGCAGCGGCTCTTGTGTCGCTCACAGCGTGCCACAACCATCTGGAGCTTACTCCCGACGGCTGGCTCACAGAACTATCTTCCAACAGGGTCTTTGCCAAGGCCGATGTCAATGGTCTTGACAACGTCACAAAGGCGGCTACAACAGCCACAACCGCAAGTCTTGACGCAGGCTTCAATGTGTTTGCCTCAAATGTCAAGAATGAACCCATTTGGAATTATGAGTTCACCCCCGACGGTGAGGGTCATTTCACCAACGAGAACGCAATGTGGGTAAAGGCCGGCAAGATGACCTTCCGCGCCGTTTATCCCAAAGATCTGACCATCGAGAACGACGGCACCATCGGCCCCGACAATTATGTCAACAACTGGTTCCTTGAGAAAGACCCGCTGGTGGCTGTCACCACCACTTCTCCCAGCGAGGACGGTGCTGCCCCCGTGCACTTCAATTTCTATCACATCGCATCCCAGATCAGGGCCAATGTCATCAATAATTCCGACTGGGACGTCCGCGTTCACGCCGACCTGAACTCTTACTACCGCACCGGTACTTTCACCTGGAAAGAGCCTGCGAATGTAACTCTCCCCGACGGTACCAGAGTTAAGAAACTCCCCGCAAGCTGCTGGGCACAGCCTTCTGACGATACCGACTACGTGGGCGGTTTGGTAGGCAACACCGCCGGCAGCGTCAACGCGCCCCTTTCCAAGGGCGACAGAGGCAATAATCTGGTTGTTGCCAACATCGTCCCCGTTGTGGCCGAGGCCAAGACTATGACCAGTCCCGCAGGGACCACCTACGAGCGTGAAGCCACCAATGTGAAATATACCATCTACTGGACCAACGACAAGAATGGCAACGGCCAGGAGGATGCAGGCGAAAGCGAGTCCTTTGAGGTAAGCAAAGAGATCACCAGCCTTATTCCCGGTGTCGCCTATATCTTCACCCTTGAGATCAACGGTGACTACGAGCCTACCGCAATGATTTCTACCGCTACAGTGGACGATTTCGCACAGGTTACCGAGACTATTCCGGTAAGCCCCTGGGCAAAGGCTGAATACACTATTGCCCTTGCCTCTTCCAATGATGAATTCGGCACTGTAGAAGGCGCAGGCACATATAAAGAAGGCACTCAGGTGACCATCAAGGCCGTTCCTGCAGCCGGCTATGTGTTCAAACGCTGGTCCGACGGCGATACCAATGCAGAGAGGACCTTTACAGTTTCCGAGAATCTTGACCTGACCGCCCTGTTTGCAGAGAAGGCAACCTGGAGCGCTCTGTACGTGCAGTTCTCAAGCGCCTGGTCTGTGGGCAACGCCGACAAGATGACCCAGGGCGATGACAACCACACCTGGACCAAGACTCTGAATGTAACCGACAGCAATGTCGGCTGGGACGGCAGCATCGGTTTTGTGATTCCTACCGGCACTTCATATTCCGCCAAGGTATACAACCTTGACAGCAGCAATCCGGGTCATCTTGTGCTGAAGAACAGCAGCGACACTTATGTCTATATTCCCGTCGAACTCGGTGAATGGGTTCTGACATTCAACGACAAGACCCTGGAATATTCCATCACCAGCCGCGCTTCTGTCAAGACCGACCTGGCCAACCTTATCGCCTGGCTTGAGGACGAGGAGAATGACCCCAACGAGTATGAATACACAGAGGAGACTCTGGCAGTATATAATGAGGCTCTTGCCGCAGCAAAGTCTGTTGTAGAAGGTGACGACTACGACGCCATCGAAGCTGCTCTTGCAGCCCTCAGAGAGGCCTATTACGGCCTGAAGACCAAGGGCGGTTCGTCAGAACTACCTGACCTGCCCGGCAATCTTTAGCCGTCCATTTAGTTTGTTTTGAAAGTGCAGCCCGGCCTGAAATTCAGACCGGGCTGCTTGTTGTTTATCTATGCCGGATGATTTATTTCAGCAATTCGGCGCTGCGGCGGATAAAGTCGGCGAGCGGTTTGCCCTTAAGCATTCCGGCCGAGAGCAGAGCCAGGTCGCACAACTGGCGCAGCAGCTGATTGTCGGCGTTCAGGCCGCCTTCTGCCTCCTGAGCCTTCTTGACCAGCGGGCTGTCGGCATTCACGGTGACTGTGTAGTACGCAGGCATATCTCCGTAGAAGCCCATTCCGCCGCCGCTCACTGCCGCCATATCGCGGTATCGGCGCATAAACTCGCTCTGGTTGATGCTGATAGCGTCTGCCTCTTCGCCCAGGTTCTGCATTGAAACTTCGTATTTGCCTTCGGCGGGCAGTATCTTCTCGAATTCTTCCTGCAGTTTTTTCTTCTCGTCGTCAGTCATCTTGACCTCCTTGAGGTCTTCCTTCACAATCAGTTTCTCCAGGATGTCGGCATCCACGCGGGTGAAGACGCTGTCGGGGATGTGCTGCTCCAAAAGGCCTACGTAATGTGCGTCCAGCTGGCAGTCCATAACTAGCACGTCATAACCCTTGTTCTTAGCTGCCTCAATCTGAGTATACTGGGCCACAGGGTCGTTTGTATAAAGATATACGACCTTCTTGTCTTTGTTGGTCTGGTTGGCCTCTATTGCCTTGCGGTAGTCGGCCATCTTAAAATATTTGCCGTCGGTGTTCTTGAACAGGGCGAATTCCATAGCCTTCTCGCAGAACTTGGCGTTGGTGAGCATACCGTACTCGATGAAAATCTTCAGGTCGTCCCACTTGGCCTCGAAGTCCTTTGAATTGTTCTTGGAAATGTCTTCCAGCTTCTCGGCCACCTTGCGGGTGATGTAGCCGCTTATCTTCTTTACATTGTTGTCGTTCTGCAGATAGCTGCGGGACACGTTGAGCGGGATGTCGGGAGAGTCTATGACGCCGTGCAGCACCGTCATGAACTCCGGCAGGATGTTCTCCACGGAGTCGGTCACGAACATCTGGTTGCAGTATAGCTGCACCTTGTTGCGGGACAGGTCCATGCGGTCCTTGATCTTGGGGAAGTATAGGATACCGGTCAGGTTGAACGGATAATCTACGTTCAGATGGATGTGGAACAGCGGGTCGTCCTGCATAGGATATAGTTCCTTGTAGAACTTGTCGTAGTCCTCGTCTTTGAGTTCGCTGGGTTTCTTGGTCCAAATGGGCTCAACATTGTTTATGATGTTGTCTTTCTTGCCATCCACATATTTGCCGTCTTTCCACTCCTGCTCTTTTCCGAAACGGATGGGCACCGGCATAAACTTGCAGTACTTCTTGAGCAGGCTCTCCAGTTTGTAGCGGTCTGCAAATCCCTCGCTCTCGCTGTCCAGATAAAGGGTGACGGTGGTACCGCGCTCGGCTTTTTCGCTGCGCTCCATAGAGTACTGCGGGTCGCAGTGGCAGGTCCACTTTACGCCTTTGGCGTTGCCCTTGTATGACAGGGTGTCAATGGTCACCATCTGTGATACCATAAACGATGAGTAGAAGCCCAGGCCAAAGTGGCCGATGATGTTCTGGTCTTTATATTTCTCCAGGAATTCGCCGGCAGAACTGAAGGCAATCTGGTTGATATATTTGTCCACCTCGGCCTCTGTCATACCGATTCCGTGGTCGGTCACAGATATGGTCTTTACTGTCTTCTCCTCTCCCTCTTTTTCGCCGGGCAGTTTGGCTTCGCCCACGGCGATGTCTATGGTGAGGTCGCCCATCTCGTGTTTGAAAGTGCCGTTAGAGGCAAGCGCTTTGAGTTTCTGGGTGGCATCCACGGCGTTGGCCACTATCTCGCGGATAAAGATGTCGTTGTCGCTGTAAAGGAATTTTTTGATAACCGGGAATATGTTCTCGGTGGTTACTCCAATTTTACCTTGTGCCATAATATGATTGTATTTTTGATTATTCTATGTTTGCCCCTCTCTAGGACAAAAAGAATACCAGCCCCGCCCGACTGACAAAATGACAAAAGTGCGCTGATTGCTTGACCTGCAAACTTCGGCGGTAGAAGCCTCCGCCTGAAAGGTTCAGGGCTTAGTCTTCGTTCGGCTGCCCTCCATTCAAAAACGCCTATGCTCGAGGACTCGCTACGAGCCTAAAGGCTCTTCGTTCAAACATCTCTCGCATGGCCGGCGTTTTTTTCGATACGGGCCGCCGGTCTCTCTCCGCTCGCCCGTCACCGCCTCACTCCGAAACCGCCCTGAACCCTTTCAGGCATCCGGCTGATATCTGCCGCGGCGGATTCGTCAGGCACGCGCACGCGGATAGGCCGCAGAATGCACTGTGGGGCACATCCACGTGCGCATAGGGCCGATATCGTGGGCATGAGCACGCTTGCCCCATCCAGAATGCACCCCAAGGCCACATCGTGTGCGCATGAAATTAGCGGTCTCAAGCCCATTCCTTGGAAGGTGAATGTATAAGATGAAGATAAAGAAAATGAATAATGGGGAATAATAGCCGCGAAGCGGCCGGCGCCTTGCGCCGCAGGGGTTTTAGGGGGCAGAGCCCCCTAGTAAAATAAGGGCTGACAGCTCACACACGAAAAAAGCCTGACGATTACGTCAGGCTTGTGAGTGTGGGAGCTGAGGGAGTCGAACCCCCGACCCTCTGCTTGTAAGGCAGACGCTCTGAACCAACTGAGCTAAGCTCCCTTTTTTGTCAAAGCGGATGCAAATATAAGGCAATTTTTGAAACCGCCAAAATTATTTTTGCGATTCGGCAACCAGCCACTTGAAAAGCGGCAAAAAAGTAGTGTCGCCGTCAGCCAGCATTTTCTCTGGATGGAACTGCACAGCAACTATGCGTGTCACATCATCTACTCTCTCTATGGCCTCCACAAGTCCGTCTTCAGAGACGGCAGTTACCTTAAACCCCGGTGCCACCGCTTTGACTGCCTGATGATGGAAAGAATTCACATTGAAATCCCCCGACCCGACCATAGAAGCCAGCACAGACCCCTCTGCAACTGTGACTTTGTGCATAGCAGCCTCGCCCTCGGGGGCTTTGTGGCACACTTTGGACTGTGGTACCTGAGAAGGGATATCCTGCCACAGAGTCCCGCCAAGGATGACGTTGATCACCTGCTCTCCCCTGCAGATCCCAAGCAGCGGAAGGCCGGCCTCGAAACAAAGATGAATCAAGATATCTTCATAAGTGTCCCGGGTAGCATTCACCTCTCCCAATTCCGGAATCGGCGCCTCTCCATAGTACTTGGGGTCAATATCTTCGCCGCCAATCATCAGCACACCATCGACTCTGCGCAGCATATCTGATATGGCTGCAGCGTCAGTTATGATGGGCAGAATCACCGGTACGCCGCCGGCGGCGCAGACTGCATCGATATAAGCCTGGCCTACCCGGCTCTGACCCACACCGCCGGCCGTAATGCCAATTACAGGCGCTGCCTTGTGTGCTGCACGGCGCGGGGCCGAGCAGCCAAAGAGCAGCGCGCAGATAACAGCTATGACGGCAATGCGCTTCACTATCGTTCTGCCTTGTGAAGGGTGATGCAGTCTATGCTGGGCATAAATCCGGTGTCATTTGACAGGCGGATCTGGTTCAAACCCTTTTTGAGTTTGATCTTGAAGTTGACGCTTTCCCAGGCAGATGAATCGTCGCCGGTGGAAAGGTCTTCAAACGAAGCAGCCTCGCGGCCGTTTACGCTCACTTTGAATGCGGTGGGATTGGCAGATGTATAGCGCACCGATGCCACATATTCCCCGCCTTTGCAGCTGAACACATTGTTCCACTGCAGCCAGTTGTCGGGGTTGCAACCCAGGCCGGCGGCATACATACCCATATCGGCCGATTCGTTGGGCAGATATACGGGCGACTGATAGCCCTCTATGGTGCTGAACATATTCATAAAGGACTCCTCTGCCTGATATACACTCTTCTCTATCCGCTTGCCGGTCACGAACAGTGCCACGCAGCAGTGCGGCTCCAGAGAGACATTGAACGAACTCTCGCTGGCCATCTCGGGCACTTCTGCGTGAACTTTGCAGTCGTATACACTCTTGATGCTCTCAAACCCCAGGCCGGCTACGGAGACATCGATAGACGAAGGCTCTTCGCCCAGGTTCATTACTACCACGGCGCGCTTGGGGCCGAAGATGCGCTCGATGTCCTTGGCCACAACGTAGGTCTCTCCCTGACGCTGCACCACGGGTGCGCCCAGGCCCAGCTTGTCCTGGTTCATAGCGATTAGATCTTTGTTTAGCATCACCTCGCGCGAAGCCTCAGGCACTTTGCGCATATCGCAGCCCATAATCAGCGGCGACGAAGCGATGCACCAGTATGCCATATGGGTGAATTCTTCCTCGGGGCTCAGGTGAGCATCGCTGCCAGGCCATTTGGAACCGATTTCCAGCATATCGCAGTCGTTGTAGTGTCCGTCGCGGGTATAGGCCTGAAGCCAGAGGTTTTCGTCTATAATATATTTCACGCGAGAGAACCAGGGACGGATGTCATAGGTAGTACGCCAGGATGTGGCAAGGTCGGCAGCCCAGGTGCCGGGAAAGCGCCAGCGGCAGATATTGAAAATAATGTCCTTCTTGTCGCAGGCACGGATGGCTTCGGCAATTTTGGTGTACTGCTCCCGTTCGTCCAGTTTGGCGTGCTGTCCGCCGCAGAAGTCTATCTTGATGAAGTCGTAGTCCCACTCGTCAAAGAAGAGCTTGCAATCTTCTTTTTCGTGACCGTATAGGCCGGTGCCAAGACCGTATGCATATACATTTTCGCTGCCGCAGGTGTTGTCTCCGGCATCGGTATAAATACCAGCCTTGAGACCCAGAGAATGGATATAATCGGCAACTGCACGCATCCCGCTGGGGAAAAGGGAATCGTCGTACATAAAATTGCCATCAGCATCGCGGGGACGCTGAAAACCGTCGTCAATATTGATAAACTTGTAGCCGGCGTCGGCATAGCCCAGCTCTTTAACGGCAAGGGCCTGGTCTTTGACCAGGTCCTCGTTTATATTCAGCTGAAAGGCGTTCCAGAAACTCATACCCATAGTGGGAGTATGGTCCACCTCATATTTGATGCTGTAGTCGCGCTCGCAGGCACACAGAAGCAAACCGGCGAAGGCTGCGACAAATAATAACTTTCTCATAATTACATTTTCTTGACGGTCATACAGTCAATGTCTGGCATCTGGGATGCAGGGTTGGAAAGGCGGATGGTATTAAAGCCCTTCTCCAGCTTGACCTTTATGTTCACATCCTGCCATTCAAGGTCGGAACCGGTATTCAGGCTGCCCAGCAGCGAAGCCTCGGTGCCGTTGATGGAAACCACCATATTGCGGGCATCCTTGCAGGCGTAGCGGAAAGTCAGAGCATAATCGCCGGCTTTGGACACATATACGTTGCGCCACTCCAGCCAGTTCTCTTCCCAGCCGCCGAGCTCGGTGGCGTAGAAGCCCATATCGGCCGATGCGCTCTCGCGGATGCGGGGCGAAGGGATTTCGTAGGGACGGCGGTAGGCTTCGTAGTCCTGTTCGTTGATCTCGGTATAAGCATTCAGGAAAGCCTCTTCTACCTGATATACGCTCTTGTCTGTGCGTTTGCCGGAGACAAAGAACGCTTCGCTGTCGTGGGGAGCAATGGTTAGAGAAAACGCATCGCTCAATTCAGGGCGGTTCTCGTGTTTGAAGCAATCGTAGACATCAACTTTGCCTTTGAAGCCCAGAGCGGTGACATCCACATTTATGGTTATCTCTTCATCACCCAGATTGGCCACGACAACGGCACGTTTGGGACCGTTACGGCGTTCCATATCCTTGGCCATCACATAGGTTTCCCCTTCTTTCTGAACCACCGGCGCAGCTATGCCCAGACGGTCCTGGTCCATAGCGATAAGGTCGGGATTCTTGAGGAACTCGATGGAATAGTCGGGCATATTGTTCAGGTCGCATCCCACCACCAGCGGAGAACTCTGGATGCACCAGCAGGCCATATGGGTACGCTCTTCTTCGGGTTTGAAGCCCATACCGATCTCAAGCATATCCATATCGTTGTAGTGGCCGTTTCCGGTGTAGGCTACCAGATACATATTCTCTTTGATGATGGTCTTGAGGGTTTCCCAGTTTACCCAGATGTCGTGGGTGGTGCGCCAGCTGTCGGCGATGTCAATAACCCAGGTGCCGGGGAATACCCAGCGGCACACGTTGAAGTTGACATTCTTGTTTTCGCACTGGGCAATGGCCTCTGCGATTTTGGTGAACTGCTCCTGCTCGTTGAGATCCAGGTGGCGTCCGCCGCAGTTGTCAACCTTGAAGAAGTCGTAGCCCCACTCGTCGAACATCATCTTGCAGTCCTCCACTTCGTGTCCGTAGAGGCCCACGCCAAGGCCGTAGGGCTTAACATTCAAAGAGGCGCAGGTGTTGTCGCCGGCATCGGAATACATACCCGCCTTAAGCCCTTTTGAATGGCAATAATCGGCAATGGCCTTCATCCCGTTGGGGAATTTTACGGTGTCTATGATGATGCGCCCGTCGGCTCCGCGGCCGTCGGTGAAACCGTCGTCGATATTGACATATTTATAACCGGCATCGGCCAGCCCCAGGGAAATGAGGGCGTCGGCCTGACCGCAAATCACTTCTTCGCTGATATCGGTGTGGAAATGGTTCCAGCTGCTCCAGCCCATAATGGGCGGGTCAAAATCGCGGGTCAGCGGTTCTTCCTGTTTAGGAGTGCAGGCAAACACAAGAAGTGCAGCTGCAACAATTAAGAAAAGATGATTTTTCATAGTATTGCGGTCTACTCAATATACATAGTGTAGAGAGTTGCGTTACGCATCTTCACGCGCAGTTTGAAAGGACCGTCGGGCAGGTCAAAAGCCGGCATATGGATGCCGTCGCCGGTCAGGCTCACCTTCTGGCTGCGGTCGCCGCCTACAACTTCGATATCAAGCTTGCCGCCCTCTTCCACTGTGGCGTTAACAAACAGACGGCCGCCGCCTTTGATAGGATTGGTGGTGAAGCAGCCCGTTTTGTCGCCGGCCTTGACGCCGAACCAACCATCGGCGCGGTAAGAAATCACGGCAATGGAGCTGTGGCCTTCGCGGGTCATTTTTGCAAGACCTTCCCAGCCGCCAACCTTGTCAAAATAAGGGAGTTTCTCTGCCATACCGCGGTTCTTGAAAATACGCTCGTAATCTTCTGCGGTGACTTCTGCAAGATGGTTGCGTGCAAACAGCGGTTCGGGGAAGAAGTGAGGCCAGGTCATAACCTGAGCCACCATCTGATAGTAGTTGTTTCCATTCTGAACAATGTCTGTGTCAAAGTTGTACAGACCGCCAAAGTAGAAATCGTCCAGATTGTCGGTATAGAGGAACGGGCCGTCGCCGGGAGCGTCGTAGAAGTTGACGCCGTCGCGGCTGTAGTCCAAATCGAGGCTGCTCTGCTGCATATCTCCCACGAAGTGCTCTACGAACACCAGATACAGACCGGCATCGGGCATCTTGCAGATGCGTGCGCCGTACTGCTGGGTGTAGGGAGTGTCGCGCTCGCCGTCGCTGGTAAATGAGTGGAGATATTTCCAGTCTTTACCGTCCTGGGTGGAATATACGGTCAGGACGCGGGTGTCCACCATATCGTAAGGCAGGTCATACGGAGCGTCGCGGCGCAGGGTCTGGCCGCGGGCAATATAGAGGGTTTTGCCGTCTTCAGAAAGCCAGCTGTTGCCAAAGTTGTCGTTGGTGGTGAAACCATTGTCCCACTGGTCGGGTTTGTAGACGGGAATATCCTGGAATACAGGCTTGTCGCTCAGGAACACGGTGTCGCCGGTAGAAGTGGTGGCGTATGCCCAGTAGGTGCGGTAGCCGGCCTGTACGCAGCCGAAATCTTTGGGATTGATCTGCTGGGCAATACGGATGTCAGTCAGTTTATATGTGCCGTGCTTTGCAGGGTCATAAAGCTCATATTTGCCGTCCAGATGGTCGCTGCACATCATTGCGCCGCCGGTGAACAGATTCATACGGCCTCCCTTGGCCATCTTGGGTGTGTTCTCGATGCGCTTGTACGGACCTTCGGGCTTGTCGGCAGCCATTGTGTAGTAGTAAGGCTTCTTGGCATAAAGTCCATAGCGCTCTACATAAGGGTTGGCCACCACATTGATTATAAAACGGCCGTCTTCTGCCCGATAGAAACTGTTGCCGCCAATATACACCACAATTGAATCGGTGTTCTTTACTGCCTCGTAAATCTGGGGCTTGGAATATTCTATCTTAAGATTCTTGGAGATCTTCGAGAACATATACTTGTCGGGCGTGAATATGAGCTTGCGATAGGGAATCGGCTCGGTGGGCGCCTCGATCTCAGGGATATGCTCTATGCGGAGAAGCCTCTTGAGAGTGGTGTCGCCAAGATGGATCATTGCGGCGTAACGGCCTTCTGCCAGACCGCCAATCTTCTTCACAGGGCAATTGTTGGTGCCGGGTTTGAGCTTGTAAGTCTCGGTGCGGATCAGGTTGCCTTCGGGATTGAAAAACTCTACCCTGGCCTCTTTGGGGCCATTCTCAGGGACCACAACGGTGAGGGCAGCAGCCTTCTCGTTGCGGTAGATGGGCATTGTAAACTCTGCCTGCAAATCGCCCACCGGACGTTGTGCAAACGCCAGTGCGGGTGCTGCAAGCAGCATCATCGTCACAATTCTCTTGAAAAATCTGTTCATAATATGATTTATTGGTTGGTATTTGTTATTCTATAAAATCCCAGTTGTCACAAACCTTGGGCTCCAGTGTGCCCAGCGCTTCAAGGTATGAGTAGAGTATGTCACGGATCTCATCAAAGCGGCCTGTGATGTAACTCTGCGGATTGCTGACATCCAGACCAGCGCCATTTTGCAGCAGTCCGTCGCCGCCCATCGCCCTGTAGGAGGTGATGGCCACACTGTAACTGCGGTTCAAATCAAAAGGAGTGCCGTCTTGCATAGATTCAATCTCTACCCTGCTGCCAGCCGGGCGATGTTTGTATACTTTGTATTTGATGCCGCCTGCAGAATCGTAGCAATAGGCCGGCCCTTCCCGGTTCAGCCAGCGGTTGTAGGAATATTCCAGATAGTCCTTGATCTGGCGTCCGGTGAGGTTTATTGTGTAAAGTTTATTCTCAAAGGGATAGATGCGGGTCAGGTCGTTGAACACCAAATCGCCGGCATTGATCACGCCCGACGAAGTCAGCGGCGCGGCAAATGTAATATCGGCTCCGGAAACAGCCAGCTGCACGTCGTAGAGAAGTTTCATATAGGCCGAAGGGCCGTCCAGCGCGTCAGAAAGTGCAAACGGCGCACTCACGGTGCAAATTTTCTGAAGGGTGAATTCCTTGACCTTGACGTAGTCGGCCTCGAATTCGGCGTCAAACTTGGCGTCGGGGGCCATATCCACCAGCGGAATCAGCTCCACCGCAAGGCTGTCGGCAACCCGCCTGCCGCCCTTATATGTAAGGCTGATTGTGGCGTGGCCCAGATAGTTGCACCTTGCCCCGGGATTAAGATAGCCAGTGGGAATCTCCTTGTCCATATATCTTTCTGTGCGCGGACGGTGGTCGTGACCGCCAATCACCAGGTCGACCCCTTGCAAATGTTTTGCAAGATACAAGGCGTCATTTTCTATAGAGGGGACATCCTCTTCGCCGCTGCCGCAATGTGCCGCAACAATCAGCACGTCGGGACGTTCTTTTGCGTGGACCCTGTCTACAAGAGTCTGGGTAATATTGTCGCAACCCTGGAATTCAATGCCGCTATAGAGGCTTTCTGTGATCCAACTGGTTACATTGGGATTGGTCAGGCCTATAATTGCCACCTTGAGGCCGTCGCGCTCCAAGATGGTGTATTCAGGGAAATATGGATTGCCGGAATCTGTGGATATTGCGTTGGCTGCCAGAAGCGGCGAGTTGAATTGCCGGCTGACACGGTCATAAACAGAATGTCCCGCCTCAATATCGTGATTGCCCAGCACTATTGCATCATAGGCCATATAATTGGCCATCCTGGCAAAAATATGGGTCGATGAGGTGTCCACAAAATTGAAGTAGAAGGCACTGTTGTCGCCCTGGATGTTGTCGCCATTGTCAATCAATATCACATTGGCGCCGTCGCCGCGGGCTGTGTTCACCACTGCCGACACCTTACTTAAAGAGTTGGGTTTCAGGCTGTCGTCCAGGTAAAACTTGCTGAAATAGCAGCCGTGAACATCGCTTGTTACGTATATATCAAGTGTATGGTCGCCGTCCTTAACTTTGCTGCAAGAAGAAATCACTGCCAAAACAAGGGTTAATATGAATAACGGTTTACGCATCAAGGCGGTTTTTTATAGTTTACAAATATCGAAATATATTTTGTAAATTTGAAAAATTTTGGACCTATGAATATAGAGCAGATAGCAGGACGGATGCGCCGGGAGTGCCTTGAAGCAGATGGCGCGCAGTTGATTTACCACGATTTTCAGAAAGCATTGCCAGCATTGCGGCAGTCAAAGTTGTATGAGTTATTTCGCCGTATGCCCAAGGGGCGGCTTATGCACGCCCATATAGAGGCCACTTTTGATTTGAGGTATGTCCTCTCGCTGGCCCTCTCCTGCCCTGACACTTATGTGTTCACCCAGCCCGAAACTTCAGAATTCCGCTTTCTGCAAGTGGCCCACAAGGCTTGGTTCGAGAGTGGATCTATCCCCTCCGGCTGGGAGAATCTGCAACAGGCCGTGGCTGCCCGTCCCGAATTAAAAGATGAGATTTTTGAGGCTTGCACGGCATCTATCGAGATGATAGACGAGAATATCTGGCCCAAATTCGAGGCGATTTTTGACCGTTACAAGGCGCTGAACAATTATAAGCCATTCTTTATCAAGCTCTACACTAAGGTACTCTGCGAGATGGCCGAAGAGGGTGTGATGGGTGTGGATTTCCGCTATATCAGCCAGACAATTTTCGATGAGGACGGACGCCGGCTTTCACACGATGAGTATGTGGATCTTGTCAAGGAGATTAACGCTGCTGTTCAAGAGAAGTATCCCTGTTTCAAGGTCCGCCTGATATACAGTTATTACAAAGGCGTTCCTGCAGAGACTGTCCCGGATCGTCTGGAATACGCCCGCCATTTATGCCAGAAGTATCCCGATGTGGTGATCGGTTACGATATGGTGGGCGATGAGGCTTGCGGCAAAGACTTGAATTATTATGCTGATGTGCTGCGCGATGCCGGAGTTCCGGTGATAATGCACGCCGGCGAGTCGGTGGATCCGGCCAATAATAATATTGAGCTGGCGCTGAAGCTGGGCATCAAGCGGCTTGGTCACGGGCTTAATCTGTTCCAGCATCCAGGGGTTGAGCCCAAAGTGAAAGCGGCGGGTGCGATGCTGGAGGTGTGCCCGCTTAGCAATCAGTTGCTGGGGTATATCCCCGATTTGAGGAATCATCCTGCCGGCGGCTATATCAAGCGCGGCTTGAATGTGACTCTGAACAGCGACGACTGCGCCATCTTTGACACTGCATATCTCACCGATGATTTGCTGGCAGCGTATCTCTGCTGGGACCTGAGCATCGCCGATATCAAACGCTGTCTTCTCAATTCCCTCCAGAGCGACCCTGCCCTCACCTCCCTCTTCGAGTCCCAGTGGGCCTCCTTCGAGAATTCGCTTTAGTGCAAGAAGCCCGAGCGATACAGCGAAGAAAAAGCTTTGCGTAGGGAACAGGGGTTCTATGTTCTCCCTGGCCCGGAGCAAAGCTTGTTTTTTCGATATGCGTAGGTCTGGGCAGCGGAGTTACCTGACGGTGAAGGATTTGCGGTGGTGAGGGGTGAGGCCGTGGCGGTGGATGGCGTCGCGGTGTTCGGCGGTGGGATAGCCCATATTGCGGGCCCAGCCATACTGCGGATACTCCTTATCAATCTTGAGCATATACTCATCACGGTACGTCTTGGCCAGAATGGACGCCGCCGAAATTTCAGGCACCTTGTCGTCGCCTTTCACAATGCACTTGTGCGGCACCCTTGCCCCGTCGGGGCCAATGAACGCATTGAACCGGTTGCCGTCTGCAAGAATCAGATCGAACTTATGGTTCAATCCTGCCAGCGCCATATGCATCGCCTTTATTGATGCCTGCAGGATATTGATTTCATCTATCTCGGCTGCAGAAACGCTGGCTACGCTCCAGGCGATGGCCTTCTGCTCTATGATGGGTCGCAGCTGCTCACGCTGCGCTGCCGTCATCTTCTTTGAATCTTTTAGCAAAGGATGATAGAATCCTTCAGGCAGAATCACCGCCGCAGCATACACAGGGCCTGCCAAAGGCCCGCGGCCAGCCTCGTCGCAGCCGGCAATGATGCCGTAGCTGGAGCCGAAATCGAAAAGAGAGCCTTCTGAAGGAAGGTAATCGCTACGCCAGTCGGCGCGACACCACTCTTTGATATGCTCTTCAAGGCCGGTGGCCAGCAGCGACACATCGCAAATGGATTCGTGACTCCCAAGACGGTTGCGCCCGCAAACAACATACAGCCGCCGGCAGTGCGTTTCGCATAACTCGGCAAGACTGCCTACCAGCTTGCCGTTCATACTGGATTCGTCCAGGCACCCCTCTCCCGTTATCACCAGGCGGGAACGCTCTATCAGACTCTCCAGCGAAACCATATCGGCAAACAGGTTGAATCCCCCTTCAAGAGAGGCATTTAAAAAAGCATACAGTGCCGCAGATGTGCCTCCGGCGGCACCGCAGCCGGGATGTGTGTCAAAATCCAGACAGCTTTCACGGCCAATGCTGCGCAGCCAATCGCGGGCGGTTGTCACCCACTCTTCCATCCGCTTTTCAAGCACCGGAAGCATATCGGCACCGGCCCCTTTCTGCGGAGCAAATACAGCGGTGGCTCCTTCTGGACCAAGCAGGGGATTCTTAACGTCGCAGGCCACCCTTATCTTGATACTGTCAAAACGGTAGATATTCTCCAGCCCTATGGCCTCTATCAGGCCGCGGCCGCCATCGTTGGTGGCGCTGCCACCGAGACCCACGATAATCTGACGTGGCTGATAGTCCAGTGCCGCCATCAGCATCAGTCCCAGGCCATATGTCGTGGTATTCATAGGGTTGCGCTCGCTCTGGTCTATCATCATAAGACCGCTGCAACGCGCCATCTCAATAAAAACCGTGTCGCCGCACACTGCCATAGGCGCCGAAATGTCCCGCATAAGGGCATCTTTGGTATAAACCATCACCTCGCGGGCGTCGGGATTCGCGTGCAGGAATACATCCAGCGACCCCTCGCCGCCATCGGCCATCGGCATGGCTACAATCTCTTCCGATGTATTGCCGGTGGCGCGGATCACATCCTGAAGACGGGAGGCAATTTGCGAGGCAGAAAATGTGCCCTTGAACTTATCCGGGACCAGCAGAATCATAGTCTATTGTTTGTTCAGCCAGCGCTCCAGCGCCTCAAAATAATTGTCGCGGGCGTCGTAAAGCCAGTCGTCTGTGGTAAACTTATAATAGTTGAAGCCGAAGCCGTGGATGCCGTGCTGATATATGTGCAGCTCTGCAGGCACCTTCTTGGCCGCCAGAGCTTCGTAGTAAGTAATGCTGTTCAGCGGATTCACCTCACGATCGTCGCTTGTAAGCACCATAAAAGTAGGCGGAGTGTCGGCGGTGACCATATTGCTCAGGGTGAATTTATACTGATCGTAGGCAAGTGCCTCGGCATCCTCCTGGGCGCGTTTGGCATATTCGCCAATGAGCCTCTGGCCGGTATAAACGTGGCCGAACGG
>JAFRRR010000127.1 GCA_017428035.1 Bacteroidales bacterium
AAAAGCAGTGGAAAAAGCCAGCAAGGCAATCATTGTGATGAGATATCGTTTCATAGCGCAATAGTTTATTTCATAAGACGTTTGAGACCGGAAACCAATCGTGACAGGCCTTTGTCGAACAGCGCCGGCGGGCAAGCCAGATTTATGCGGATATAACCGTCGTCGCCATACATACTTCCGGCATTTATCCAAACCTGCTCTCCGCGGAGCAACTCTTTCTCTATGTCCATAGAAGACCTCTTGACTTTACTGGTATCGACCCAGACAAGATAAGTAGCCTGAAGATCGGCCACCGGCAGCTGAGGCAAATCGCGGCGGAAAGCCAGCAGCAGCGACTGATAGTTACGTTTGATGGTGGCGTTCATGGCCGCCAGCCAGTCGGCACCCTCGTCGCTGTAGGCAGCAACTGTGGCCACCGGGCCGAAAGGATTCACATCGCAGATTTCATAGACGTTAAGGATATGGTCTATCGCCTCGCGCCACTCGGGCCGGTCACTTATAATAGTGGCCATCTTGAGGCCTGCGAAATTGAAACTCTTAGACGGCGAAACCAGGGTGACACTGCCGTGCACAAACTCCTGGCCAAGGGTGGCAAACGGGACATATGGTTTACCGCCGTGAATAATCTCGCAGTGAATCTCGTCGCTGATAACAATCACGCCGTGGCGAAGGGCAATCTCCCCCGCCCTTCGCAATTCATCGGCACTCCAGATCCTTCCCGCCGGGTTGTGAGGGTTGCACAGCAGCAGGATTTTGTTGGCAGGGTCGGCACATTTGGCCTCCAGATCCTCAAAATCCATATCGTATGTAAAGCGGCCGTCAGGCAGGTTGCGGCGAACCATTGGTGACTCCACCACAGTACATCCGTTATTCTTGACAGAAGAGAAGAAACAATTGTACACTGGCGTCTGGATTATGACTCCGCCGCCGTCGGGCGCCAGAGCCTTGATGCAGGCAGATATTGCCGGCACGACCCCGGTGGTATAAAGCATCCACTCCCGTTTGAAGGAGGCGCCGTGACGCTTTTGGAACCAGTTGATCACCGACTCGAAATATGGTTCCATAGGCTTTACATAGCCAAACACGCCGTGCTCCAGGCGGCGGCGCATAGCCTCCATCACGCACGGGGCAACGGGAAAATCCATATCGGCCACCCACAGCGGTATCACATCGGCCCTCTGTTCAGGGGTCAGCACTACGCCTGCAGGCAGGTCGGCATCCCACTTATAGCAGCCGCTTCCGCGACGTTCTATCAGATAGTCAAAGTCATACTTGGTATTCATAGCTATTGTCTTGTTTCTATTATGCAGTCGGCCGGCTTGCGGATATTATCATCCAGGGTAATGCTGCCTATGCTGTCGGCAACGATATGTCCGGAAGTCGGATTCTTAATATTCTCTATATGCCCTCGGATGTCGGCCCTCACAGTACTGTATTCAAACACGCGGTCGCAGGCGGCGTCAAACGAGCAACCCTCCAGCACCAGGTTGTCGCCGTAGCAGAGCAGCTGCTCGCCGGCAAGGCGGCAATTCACCAATCGTACATTCTTTGAGTGCCAGGCAAGATATTCACCGTCTATCTCGGAGTCAATGACGGTGACATTCTCGCACTCCCAGAAAGAATCCTTAGTTGTAATTCTGGAGTTGCGCACCACCACGTTCTTGCAGTACTGGAACACATATTTCGCGTCGCTCACCAGGCCGTCGACCTCAATGTTCTGCGAGTACATAAACGGATAGGTGCCGCCGTGCAGCTCCACATCTTTCAGACGCAGACCGTCAACCTTCCAGAACACCTCGTCGGCATCGTTTATTACCACTTTCTCCAGCACCACATCGTGCATCTCGCGGAAGAACTTGGGGCCGTCTATCACGCAATTGCTCATCTTAAGGCCGTTGGTATACCATATGGCCGAGCGCGACTCCGGGGCAAAGTAGCAGTCCCTGACATCCAGATTGTCCACGTGCCATAGCGGATACTTTCCGTAGAACTTGCAGCCTACAACCTCCAGGTTGCTGCAGTGCTTTATGGCACTCTCGCCGTCGGTAATAACTATATTTTCCAGACGCGCGTCGTGCACCTCAAACAGCGGCCTCTCGCCGCCAAAAGATTTATTGCTTATTGTATACATTCATCCATTTTTCGCCACGGACGCGAAGCAGGAACAGCGCACCGCGGACATTTAGTTCTATAAACATTGCTATCCAATAGCCCATAAGGCCATAGCGTGGAGTCAGGATTATTGCAAGCACAATTCGTACCGCCCACACGCTTATAAGATTCAAAAAAGCGGGCACTTTGGTGTCGCCGGCTCCAATGCAGGCGCCAAAGGCCACTATAGATGCTGCATATCCCGCTTCGGCAAATGCCTCCAGTCTCAGGCATCGGGCGCCCAGCGCCACCACATCGGCATCCACGCTCAGCAGGCCCATAATAGGCGCCGCACAGAAATACATAATCACCGCCAGGAACACCATCATTCCTATACCGAAGGCGATGGTTATCCAGCTGAAACTGCGGGCCAGGTCGCGGCGCCGGGCTCCAAGGCTCTGCCCTACCAGCGTAGTGGCGGCATCGCCCATACCGTAGCCGGGCATATAGCAGAAACTCTCGGCAATTATGGCAAATGAGTTGGCGGCGATGGCCACTGCGCCCAGCGGCGCCACAATCAGGGTGCTGGCGATATAGGCGCCGCGCATCACCAGATTCTGGAACCACATAGGGCCTGTGATCTTTGAAGCCTTGCGCAAAACTGCCATATCGGGGGCAAAATCTCCCTTATGTTTGAGGATAGCCAGGTCCTTGTTTCTGGCCAGCAGGAAATACATAATGACTATGGCGGTTATTGCCTCGGCCAGGCCGGTACCCAGTGCTGCACCGCGCACGCCCATACCTGCACCTGGCATAGTGAATGTCATCCCCAGAACCGTCATTTCCCGGGTCGGGAAAATGAAAAGGAAGTTGAATATCACGTCCAACACGCACATTAGCACGTCCATCAGCGCCGGGATTTTCATATCGCCGCTGCACTGCAGCATTGTCACGCCAAAGAACGTGAGCTGCATCACCGGTACAAACAGACAATAGATGCGGAAGTAGGCGCTGGCATCGCTGCATATGGCCTCTTCGCCGCCCAGCCAGTGCGGCAGCGGGCCTGCAATCAGCAGGCCTATCACACTCATTACAAGAGAGAAGATCACAACCACTGCAAGGCCCTGCCGCAATACGTTTCGGGCCGATGCAAAGTCATTGGCCCCAATCAGATGCGCGACCTGCACAGAGAAGCCCTGGCCGTTGGCCATACAGAAGCCGCCAATCAGCCATATGGATGTGGAAACCAAACCAATGGAGGCGGACGGGCTGGCGCCCAGGCTGCCCACCATAGAGGCATCTATGAACTGCAGCAGCGTAGAGGCCATCTGGGCCAGTATCGCCGGGCCGCACAGCAGCAGCGTGAGTTTGATGCGTTCTTTGAGACTGAGCGCAACTCCGGTGCGGATACTCTCCAGCAGTATGTCCTTCTGTTTCATTAAATGTTACAGAGGAGCCGATTCGTTTTCTTTGCGGTAGTTCCAATGAGGCACGGAGAAGAAGCCGTTGCCGTTCACATCGTGGGCGTCGGTTATCACCACAAATGCCGCCGGATCAATCTTGCGGATGCGGTTTTCGCAGGCAGAAGCCTCGCGCTTGCTCACCACCGCCATTATCAGCTTCTTGTCATTGTCGGTATAGAGGCCCTTGGCATCTACATAAGAGCCGCCGTGCCCCGTCTCATAGAGTATAAACTGCTTTATATCGTCTATCTTGTCGGTGACGATAGTGAGCATACAGTTGGGATTGGTGACGTTCAGTTTGTCTATGGTGAGCGAATACGCCAGAATGGCCATCAGAGAGTACAGCGGCACCAGCGGGTCTTTGAAGGCAAGCCAGCCCAGCAGCACTATAATGGAATCTATCACCAGTATAACCGAACTCAGATTCAGGCCCCACGAACGGGAAATCACACGCGCCAGGACGTCGGTGCCGGCGTTGGTGCCGTAGCTGCTGATAACAAGATAAACCCCGATTCCCAGCAACAGCCCGCCGAACAGGGCCGACAGCAGCACATCGTTCTCTATCAGAGCCTTGCCGCCAGACAGGGCTTCTATCACATCGGTAAAGATAGCGATTGCCACAAAGGCAACAATGGTGCGCGCCCCGCTGCGAAGGCCCAGCTTGCGGGAGGCCAGAATCAGCAGCGGCACATTGAAAAACAGCGCCATTATACCAATGGGCAGGCCGTCCGGGGCAAAGGAAAAGATTCCTTTGGTAATATGATGAAGGATTATGGTGATACCGTAGACTCCTCCCGGCACTATGTGGTGCGGGGCGAAAAACAGGACGTAAGCCACCGCCTGCAGCAGCGCTCCGGCCAAAATCAGGATGTAATCTACAGCAGGTTTCCTTTTCATAGGATTACTCCTTGACGGTGGTGGTGCGATTCACCGGGAGAGAAAAGATTATTCCCTTGGCCTCGTCGGCTATGCCGGCTTCCTTGTAAACAGCCTTCTCCACGTCGTCTTTGATGCTCTTGGGCACCAGAATCATAACCAACTCCTTGTCGGGCTGGATTTTGATATTGAAGAATTCCTCAGACTCGGGATTGGCGCTGCCGCGGGCGCGAAGAATTGTGCCGCCTTTTGCTCCGGCAGCACGGGCCGCCTCCATTACATTCTGTGAAAAACCTGCATTGACTACGCAGACCACAAGTTCATATTTATTTTCCATATTATTCGGTTTTGACGGTTCGTTTATCGTTGCTCAAAAAGCCATATACCAGCGTGCCGATGACACTGGTGAGCGGAATTGTGAAGGCCAGGCCTTTATAATCCTTTCCCTTGAGAAACTGTTCCTGCATCACAGCGAACAAATCGTCCGCCTCGTCGGCCCTCACAAGACTCACAATCAGAGTCTTCGGGCGCTCTGCTAGACCCAGGTAATCCAATATGAGATGGGTTGTACCCTTGGCCGGAACAGTGAGCTGAAGGTTGGCCTGATGAGACTGGATTATGCTCTGATAGTAGGCCGCCTTGTCGTTGTGTACAATGGCCATAAGCATCTCCAGTTTAACGGGGGCTATATTGTTTTTATTCTCCATATGCTATTCGAAATAGATGATTTGGTCGTCGGCGGCAGCCAGGATACGGCGGATGGCGGCACTCTCTCTCTGGCGAACGCTCAGAACCGACTTAAATCCGAGTGTCTGGATAGTGATGAGCGGCGTCATAGCCACCATAGCCACCACGCCAAATGCAAAGTCCATCACAGCGCTCTCGCCCTGCATTGTGGCGCAGGCGCCAATCACCAGCGGCAGAATGAAACTGGAGGTCAGCGGACCGCTGGCAACACCGCCCGAGTCAAAAGCAATGGCGGTGTAGAGCTTAGGCACAAAGAACGAGAGTCCCAGCGAAATCAGATATCCGGGCACCAGATAATACAACAGGGAGAAGCCGAAGTATACCCTGAGCACCGAGAGTCCTATGGAAATGCCGACGCCTATCGAGAGAGCCAGCATCATCTGTCGCTTGGAGACTTCGCCTCCGGTAATTTCTTCTACCTGGCCATTCAGAACGTGCACGGCCGGCTCGGCCAGAACAACCACCATACCTATCACAAAGGCCAGCGCAATCAGCAGCCAGGGGCTGTACTCTGCCATCTGCAGGCCAATTTTATAGCCGATAGGCATAAAGGCCATTGCCACGGCAGAGAGAAAGACAACCAGGCCGATAAGGGTATAAACGATACCGATAATAATCTTGATAATCTTGCTGATGGGAAGTTTGAGCACAGTGAACTGAAGCACCACGAAAAATAGGAACACCAGCCCCAGAGAGCGGAGCACATCCCATAGATTGTCTCTGAAAAGGTCCCATACACCCTCGGAGAGTATATTCTCCATAGAGTAGTCGGGAATTGCATACGCGAGGTCGCCGCTGGCACTGATCGAGAGCAGCAGGACAGCCGCAATAGGGCCCACAGAGCAGAGGGCGATGAGGCCGAAACTGTTTTCACTGGCGTTGCGTCCACCCACAGAGAGGGCGATGCCGACACCCAGGGCCATTATAAACGGGACCGTGATGGGGCCGGTGGTCACACCGCCGGAGTCAAATGAGAGCGGCAGGAAAGAGCCTCTGCCTGAGCTTAAAAGCAAGGAAGCCAGGCAGAAAAGTATCATATAGAAGAACAGCAGGATGCTGGTCAGATCTGCGTGGAAAATAATCTTGAGCACACCAAGGAGCAGGAACAGGCCAACTCCAAGGCCAACCGAGAGCAGCAGAGCCGTGGGACTTATCACAGCCTTGACCTGGCCGGCCAGCACCGCAAGGTCGGGCTCGGCTATGGTTATCACAACTCCCATAAGGAAACTGACGATCAGCAGTACCCCAAGCCGCCTGGACTGAGTCAGGCCCTCACCCACGTGCTGGCCCATAGGGGTCATTGCCATATCGGCACCTACATTAAAGAAACCTATACCCACAATAAGCAAAACTGCGGCAATTGCAAACACGCCCAACTCTTTGGGAGAGATATCAACCCAGGGGGTAAGTGACAACAGTAACACCAATATGCTCACGGGGAGCACCGATGTGAGCGCCTCTTTGAGTTTGTCGCGCAGCGCTTTGCTTAATTCCGAAAAAATAGAACCAGATTTAGCCATATCACACAAAGATAGCGAAAAAATTATCATCTTTGCAGATATGAGTGACTTTCGCAGCAAAATAGATGAGATTGACGCACGTATGGCGCGGCTTTTCGAAGAGAGGATGGCCGTGGTAGAGTGCATCGCTCAGGAAAAGAAAGCCTCTGGCCGTCCCGTGGAAGACCTCGAGAGGGAAAAATCTATGATTGAAAAGCGTTGCAGCGAGATTTCCGACGAACGGCTAAAAGGCTATTACGCCGCTTTTCTGCGCAGTGTAATAAGCGTTTCCAAGAACTATCAGAGTGACCTGATTCACGAGGCCAAAATGCCCTGTCACGACATAATTATAGAACGCGGCAGCCTGTCGTCGGCAGGAAGGCTTTTGGGCATCTGCGGCGGCAAGGTGCTGGTTGTGACCGACAGCGGAGTGCCGGCAGAATATGCAAAGGCAGTGGCCGCTTCTATGCAGGGCCGCGCCAGCGAGGTGCTGATACACACTTTTGAGCAGGGTGAAACCAGTAAAAACCTGGCCACATATAGCGATATTGCCCAGGCGCTGGTCTCCGGCGGCTTTACCCGCAGCGATGCCGTGGTGGCCGTTGGCGGCGGTGTTGTGGGTGACCTGGCCGGTTTTGTGGCAGCCACATTTATGCGGGGCATCCGTTTCTACAATGTCCCCACCACTCTTCTCTCGCAGGTAGACTCTTCAATAGGCGGCAAAACCGCAATTGACTTTGGCGGAGTAAAGAATATCATAGGGGCTTTCCATATGCCCGTTAAGGTGCTGATAGACCCCGATACCCTGGCGACATTGCCGGCAAGGCAGTTGCACAACGGCTTGGTGGAAGCCATCAAGATGGGCGCAACCAGCGACGCCTCTTTGTTTGAACTGATAGAGAATTCCACTGACTTGCTGGCCGATGCCTCTGAGATTATCCGCCTGAGCCTGAATGTAAAGCAGGCTGTAGTGTGCGCCGATCCCAAAGAAAAGGGGCTGCGCCGAGTACTGAACTTTGGCCACACGCTGGGCCACGCCATAGAGGCCTCCTGCGGCGGCAGATACATCCACGGGGAGGCGGTGGCGATAGGGATGCTGCCGTTTGCCGACGAACCCGCCAGAAGCCGCATCCGCCGCGTCCTTGAAAAATACGGTCTGCCGACCTCTTGCGATATGGATGCAACCGCCATCCGTGAACTTATATCCCACGACAAGAAGGCATCCGGGAGCGAAATCACAGTGGTGCGCGTGAGCGAGATTGGCAGTTTCAGCTTCGAAAAGATCAATATCCAAGATTTGGCAATATGAGCAACATCCTTGGCAAAAATATCACACTGACGTTGTTTGGCGAGAGCCACGGCAGCGCAATCGGAGCCGTCCTGGACGGTATGCCCTGTGGCATTGAGGTGGACGAGAGCTTTATTGCAGATGCCCTTTCGCGCCGCAGACCCCGCGGCAGCGGAGAGACCGCCCGCCGCGAAGCCGACAATTTCAAGATTGCGAGCGGCGTGTACAACGGTTTCACCACGGGTGAACCCATCTGCATTATTATAGAAAACGGCGACACACGCAGCGGTGACTACGAAGCCAACCGCTACCTGGCCCGCCCCTCTCACGCCGATTATGTGGCTCACATTGTGCACAAGGGTTTTGAAGACTGGCGCGGCGGGGGGCATTTCTCCGGCCGTCTCACTGCACCGATAGTGGCTCTTGGCGCCATTTGCCGCAAGGCGCTGGAAGGCATCGGCATCACTGTCGGCACCCATATTCTGGAGTGCGGCGGCGTCTGCGACCAGAGTTTCAATGCCGTGGATGCAACCGTCCTCAAAAGGCAGATAGCCGAGGTGGAAAGCAGCCAGTTTCCCCTGCTCTCTCCCGTTCAGGAAAAGATGGAGGCAGCCATAGAGGCCGTCCGTATGGACAGCGATTCTATTGGCGGGACCATCCAGACTGCAGTTTGCGGCCTCCCCACCGGCGTGGGCGAGCCGTGGTTCAGCAGCCTTGACGGCGCACTCGCAAACGCAATGCTCTCTATCGGCGGCATCAAGGGCATAGAATTCGGCCTTGGATTCGGCTTCAAAGAATCTACCGGCAGCCGCTGCAACGACGAATTCTACAGCGAAGACGGTCGCGTAAAGACCTATTCCAACAACAATGGCGGCATCAACGGCGGCTATTCCAACGGAATGCCGGTGGTGTTCAACTGTGCGGTAAAGCCCACCCCTTCCATTGCCAGGGAGCAGCGCACCATAGATATGCGGACCAAAGAGAACGCTATTATAAAAGTAACCGGCCGTCACGATCCGGCAATTATCCGCCGCATCTGTCCGGTGGCCAGTGCAATGACCGCCATTGTGCTTTGCGATATGCTCAAAGGGGCTTTTTCAAACGATATATTTCTGAAAAAATGAAACTGCTTGTCCTGAACGGCCCAAATCTGAATATGCTGGGCATCCGCGAGCCGGCCATCTACGGCAAGGCCACCTATGCCAATCTGGTGCATATGATAGAAGATTATGCGCGCGAGCGTGGCTTCGAAGTGGAATGCTGTCAGAGCAACCACGAAGGGGCGCTGGTAGACAAGATCCAGCAGGCATATTTCGACGGCGTTGACGGCATTGTGTTCAATCCTGGTGCATACACCCACACCAGCATAGCACTGCTGGATGCCCTCAAGGCTGTGGGAATTCCCTGCGTAGAGGTCCATATCAGCGACGTCTCCCAGCGAGAGGATTTCCGTCAGACAAGTTATATACGCCAGGCCTGCAAAGCCTCTGTGATTGGCCGCGGCCTGGAGGGTTATATTGATGCAATAGATATTTTGCTCCAGAAATGAGTATTGTTTCCATAGCTAAAGGTGTCGCCCGCGGCGTGGCTGTGGTTCCTCCTTCGAAGAGCTACGCACACCGCCTGCTGCTGGCCGCATTCCTTAGCGGGAAAAACGTTGCCATAGACAATGTGGATCCCAGCAACGACATCCTTGCCACTATGGACTGCATAGCCTCCCTTGGCGGGAAAGTCAACCTTATAGGATGCATCGCCTCCGTGGAGTGCGGCACTGCCGCCGGTGATGCTGTGCTGCCCTGCCGGGAAAGCGGCTCCACGCTGCGGTTTATGATTCCCGTGGCGCTGGCGCTTCGCGGCAAGGCCCATATGACCGGCACCGCCAAACTGTTTTCACGAGGTCTGGGCGAATACGAAAAGATTTTTGCCAGCCAGGGAATCTCCTACACCCTTACGGAGGATAGCCTGGTGGCCGAGGGCCGTCTGCACAGCGGTCTATATCAAATAGACGGCGGCATCAGCAGTCAGTATATTACAGGCCTGCTCTTTGCCCTGCCGCTGCTGGAGGGCGACAGCGAGATCTGGATCACTCCGCCAGTACAGAGCCGTCCGTACATAGATATCACAATCGATGTCCTGCGGATGGCCGGCATCAAAGTGGACACCAGCGGCAACCACCTGTTCATCAGCGGCGGCCAGCGGTACAACCTACCCGACTGCAGCGTAGAGGGCGACTGGTCAAATGCCGCTTTTCTGGATATCTACAACCATATTGGCGGGGACGTTACGCTGCTGGGGCTCAAGCCCCACTCACTGCAAGGCGACAAGCGCTACCGCCGGCTGTTCAGCCAGCTGGAAAAGGGCTGGTGCGAGATTAACCTTGGCAACTGCATTGACCTGGGGCCGGTGCTGTTCACCCTGGCGGCCATCAAGCACGGAGCCCGATTCATAAATACCGCACGCCTTCGAATCAAAGAGAGCGACCGCGTGGCCGATATCCTGTGCGAGCTGGAAAAGGCAGGCGTCACTGCCACAGTGAGCGACAATGCAGTGGAGATTCGCCCCATCCCCAAGCAGAGACGCGCGTCACTTGAAAAGGAAAATATCCTTTATGACAGCCACAACGACCATCGGCTGGCAATGAGTCTGGCCGCGCTGGCCACTATTTCCGGAGCAAGACTGCAGGGCGCTGAGTCTGTAGCCAAAAGTTACCCCGGATTTTTCAACGAGCTCAAGCGGCTCGGAATAGAGATTAAATATGAATAAAGAAGACAAGATACTGATAGTGGGCCTGGGTATGATAGGCGCTTCGTATGCAGAAAAACTGCACTCCTGCGGCTATTTTACCGGCGGAATCTCCCGCCGTGAGTCAACCGTGGAAAAGGCTCTTGAAGAGAAGATAATTGACACTGGCACAGTGAATGTAACAAAAGAGTTTGTGAGCCAGTTCGACATTATTGTGTTCGCTCTGTACCCCAAACAGTTCATTGATTGGATAGAGCAATATCAGGATTGCTTCAAGAGCGGCGCGCTGATTACAGATGTAACCGGCGTAAAAGGGGCCATTGTGAGCCGCATTCAGGATATGCTCCGCAGCGATGTGGAGTTCATTGCCGCACACCCGATGGCCGGCCGCGAACTATCCGGCATAGACAACCGTTGCGCCAAAGTGTTCGAAGGGGCCAACTACATAGTGACCCCCACCCCGGCCAACAGCCAGAAAGCAATAGACACTGCCTGTGAGTTGGGGCAGACGCTTGGCTTCGGCAAAATCTCTATCCTGACTCCAGAAGAGCACGACGAGATGATAGCCTTCCTGTCGCAGCTGACCCACTGCATCGCAGTGAGCCTGATGTGCAGCAAGGACTCAAA
The DNA here is from genome assembly GCA_017428035.1 of Bacteroidales bacterium. GTDB lineage: Bacteria > Bacteroidota > Bacteroidia > Bacteroidales > UBA932 > Equibacterium. Next base: position 11,334 of record JAFRRR010000127.1, read on the forward strand.
GCATCTGGTGGACTATACCGGCGACTCGTTCCGCGACCTTACCCGAATCGCCAATATCAACGAGAATATGTGGCCGGAACTGTTTATGCTCAACAAAGAGGAACTGCTAAGCCAGATGGAACTCTTTGAGAGCGAGTTCAACCGTCTTAAAGAGGCAATTGCCGCCGGCGACGAGACCACTATAAAAGAAATGATGATCACTTCTACCGAAAGAAGACAATTATTCAATAAGAAATGAATCTGGAAATTAAGCGTGAATTGCCCTCTGCAGAGGAAATCAAACAGAGATTCCCGCTGCCCGAAGGCCTGGACAAAGTGAAAAAGGCAAACGACGACGCCATTAAAGATATAATCTGCGGCCGAAGCAACAAGTTCCTGCTTATAATAGGTCCTTGCAGTGCCGACCGAGAAGATGCAGTGCTGGAATATGTCACCCGGCTGCGCAAGGTGCAGGAAAAGGTGGCCGATGTAATCACCATCGTGCCGCGCATCTACACCAACAAGCCCCGCACCACCGGCGAGGGATACAAAGGTATGCTGCATCAGCCCGATCCACATAGCCAGGCAGATATGCTGGGCGGCCTCATCGCCATCCGCAATATGCATATGAGGGTTCTCTCCGAGACCGGCTTCTCCGGCGCCGACGAGATGCTCTATCCCGAAAATCACACTTATCTTTCCGATATGCTCTCTTATGTGGCCGTGGGCGCCCGCAGCGTAGAGAGCCAGATTCACCGCCTTACCGCCAGCGGCCTGGATATCCCTGTTGGTATGAAAAATCCCACCAGCGGCGATATGAACGTTATGCTGAATTCCATCCACGCCGCGATGCTTTCGCACACATTCATCTACCGCGGCTGGGAGGTCACCAGCAAGGGCAACCCGCTCACCCACGCCATTCTGCGCGGCAGCGTCAGCAAAAACGGCCGAAACATCCCCAACTATCACTACGAGGATATGATGCTGCTGTGCGAGAAGTATGCAGAGAGCCACCTGCCCAACCGCGCCCTGATTGTAGATACCAATCACTCTAATTCAGGTAAGCAGTATCTGCAGCAGATCCGCATTGCCAAGGAGGTGCTGCACTCTGCCCGTCACAGCAGCGACATCGGAGCCCTGCTCAAGGGTCTGATGATAGAATCCTATCTGGAAGACGGATGCCAGAGCGACGGCGCCGTGTACGGCAAATCCATCACCGACCCCTGCCTGGGCTGGGAAAAGACCGAAAAGCTAATACTGGAAATCGCCGACCTCAGGTCCTAGAAGTCGAATATACCCTCTATCTTCTGCATCAATGCGTAGCGGTCCCAGTCGGCGCGGTTGGCGAAGATGAGGACCAGAGCATCGGAAGTGGGATAGCGGGCAGCGAGTATCTGGAAGCCTCCGTTGTCACCGGTGTGATAGATCACCTTGTTTGTTGAGTCGGTGGCGGGTTCTATGAACCAGCCGTAACCATAGTATGTGTTTGGGCGGTTCTGATAGTCGCTCCAAGGACTGCCGCTCACCTCGATCTGAGGAGTCCAGGCTTCCTGAAGATATTCCTGCGAGAGAACAGAATCGCTGCGGAGCGCCCTCTCCCACCTTGCAAACTCGTGCGTAGATGTATAGATGCCACCGTCGGCGCGGGTCGCAAAAAAGGTCTCCTCGCCAAAGTCGTATTCAGCCCATCTGCGGGGAATCTCATCTACAAAGGCATAGCCGTGCGCCATATTGGGAATCAGATCCTGACGGTCGCGGTCAAAATAGAGAGTCTGAGCCATTCCAGCAGGTTTGAAAATATGCTCTTCAACATAATCAGTAAACGGCTGTCCACTCACTTTCTCAACAACATAGCCCAGGAGCACAAATGTGGGATTGATGTATTCGTAGGCGGTCCCTGGCTCAAAATTGAGATGGTCCAGAGTGAGCATATACTCAGTGGAGAGAGCCTCATCGCCGTATATCTTTACCTCTCTGGGATAGTTGCGCGCATCGGGAATGCCGGACGAGTGTGACAATAGATGGCGCAGGGTTATTTTCTGCCAGAAGTCCGCCTGGAATTCGGGAAAAAATTTGCTTAGAGGGTCGTCTAAATAGAGCCGGCCTTGGCTTGCCAGCTGAAAGATGGCCACTGCAGTAAACTGCTTTGATACCGAAGCAATATTGAAGAATGTGTCGCCGTTTATCGTCTGCTTTGTATCCATATCGGCCAGGCCGTAGCCGCGGTCAAACACCACCTTGTCACCAATCATAACAAACACAGCCGCACCGGGCTCGTTTTGGTGGAACATCCGCTTGCAGACAGCATCAAGGCGTTGCTCCCGGCAGCCACACAGAAGCAGGACTGCCAGCAGAAGCAAAGGAAATGTCCGTTTCATTTAGGCGTAGAGTTTGCCCACAATCCAGAGCATCAGTTTTGTGGGAAGCAGGCGCACCAGAAGATTTATGGCCTTATAGTCGATGCGGGGCGTGACGGTTGAGGCCATACGGCTCTTTTTAAGCTGTTTAACAATAGCTCCGGCTATCTTGCCGGCAGGCATACCGTTCTGCTCGTCGTGTTCCATACGGCCCACTGACTTTTTCAGCGTCTCGTAATAGACGCTGCTGCTGTCTTCGCTCTCTGCGGTGACCTTGCGGGCAGCTGTGAAACCGGTTTTTGTGTCTCCGGGCAGGATGCTGCAGCACTGGATGCCGAAGCCTTTGACTTCCAGAGAAAGGGCCTTGGTATAGATGAGCACCGCCGCCTTGGCGCTGCTGTAGAATGTCTGGTAGGGAATCGGCACCACTGCAGCCACGCTGCTCACGGTGATTATGCGGCCGAATTTCTGGGCACGCATACTGGGCAGCACGGCCCTGATCACGCGGTGTGCACCAAAGAAACAGGTCTCAAACTGATATTTGGCCTCGTCTACGGTGGTGTTTTCCACAGCGCCGGCTATACCGTTACCCGCATTGCAGACCACGGCATCGATATGGCCTTCCTTTACAAGGATATCGGCAACGGCTGTATCTACACTCTCCTGGTTATTGACATCCAGCACCACCGGCACGACATTGCCCATAGCCGCACACTCTTCACTCACGGTGCCGCGGCGACTGCCTGCATACACCTTGAAACCCGCCAGGGCAAGCAGCCTTGCGGTTTCGGCGCCAATGCCGGAGGAGCCTCCGGTCAGGAGCACGGTCTGGACCCTGGTGGCCATTTATTTAATGATGTCGTATTTCTTGAATACCTTCTGGATAGTCTCAAGTGCATATTCCACCTGAGCCTTGGTGTGGGTTGCCATAAGCGAGAACCTTATGAGGGTATCCTCAGAAGGCACTGCGGGAGAAACCACGGGATTCACGAACAGACCCTCGTCAAACAGGTCGCGGGTAACCTGGAAAGTCTTCACATTGTCGCGAATGTAGAGCGGGATGATGGGAGTGGAAGTGTTTCCAATCTCGCAACCCATATTGCGGAAGCCCTCTATTGCAAAATTGGTGATGTCCCAGAGGTGCTTGATGCGCTCGGGCTCGCTCTCCATAATGTCCAGTGCGGCATTCACTGCGCCAATGGCGGCCGGAGTGGCGCTTGCACTGAATATATAGGAACGTGCGGTGTGACGGATGAAATTTGCCGTGATGGAGTCAGTGGCAATGAAGCCGCCAAGAGATGCGAAACTCTTGCTGAAGGTGGCCATAATCAGGTCGATATCCTTGGTGACACCCATCTGGTAGCACAGACCCTGTCCGTTGGGACCAAAGACACCCATACTGTGGGCTTCATCTACCATGATGGCAGCCTTGTATTGCTCTGCAAGGGCAATAATCTCCTTAAGGGGGGCAGTGTCCCCTTCCATACTGAAAACACCGTCCACTACAATGAGTTTGATCTTGTCGCTCTCGCACTTGCGCAACTTGCTCTCCAGGTGCGCCATATCGTTGTGGCGGAACTTGAGATAGTTGGCGGGGCTAAGGCGGCGACCCTCAATGATAGAGGCGTGGTCACGCTCGTCCAGCAGGATATAGTCGTTGCGGCCGCAAAGGCAGCTGACTACACCCAGGTTTACCTGGAAACCGGTAGAGAATATAATGGCTTCGTCCTTGCCCACAAACTTGGCAAGACGCTTTTCGGTTGCCTCGTGTATATCAAGGGATCCATTGAGGAAACGGGAACCGGCGCAGCCAGAACCATATTTTTTTACCGCTTCCACGGCAGCCTCTTTTACTCTGGGGTCATTGGTAAGGCCCAGATAACTGTTCGAACCGAACATCAGGACCTTTTTGCCATTGATTATAACCTCGTCTCCCTGCTCACTGCTGATGGGTCTGAAATAGGGATAAACACCCATTTTTTTATATTCGTCAGGTAGAGTGAATTGAGAGAGTTTTTCTTGTAATAGCTTCATATTTCAGTATAAGTTATTTCGCATCCGCACATAATTTGCGCGCATACAATCTGCAAAGATACTAAAAAAAATCGGAATAATAAACTCCCGCCCTACTCGGTGTACATAAACCGCTTGATGGTTCCTTTGGGTGTTTTGGCAAACGGTTCGTACTGGATCCTGAATCCCGACACTGCGGAGTATGCCGGAATGCGGCTGTTCAGATGGCGGATATTTTTCTGCATAATGCCCAGAAGCGACTTGGCAGAAAGGTTGTCGTTAGCCACATCGTTGCTCTTCGGAACTACTATGGCAAACAACCGGCCGGCCTTCTCAATGATAATTGATTCTGCGACATATGGCAGTGAATTGAGAATCACTTCTATCTCTTCGGGGAAAATGTTCTGGCCATTGGAGCCAAGAATCATATTTTTGCAGCGGCCCACAATGAACACGCGGCAACCGTCCTCCAGAGTGGCCAGGTCGCCGGTGCGGAACCAGCCGTCAGCGGTAAAAGCCCTGGCGGTGGCTTCTTCGTTTTTATAATAGCCCTTAAACACGGCAGGGCCTTTGATCAGGATTTCGCCGGGAATGCTGGCGCCGTCTGCAGAGTCAATCTTAAGTTCCAGAATCTCGTTCAGCACCTTGCCGCACTCACGCAGACGATAGTCACCGTACTTCCCCAGACAAATCGTGGGTGCAGCCTCGCTCATACCGTAGCCGGTGATGAACGGTACTTTCATCTTCTTGACCAGAAGTTTCTCGAGATTCTCGTCTATGGCAGCCCCTCCGGTCGCATAGAGTTCCACCTCTCCTCCCAGGGCCTGCTTATAGGCCTCGGCCTGATCGGGAGTCACATTTTTGTATGACCGGCCCACTGTTGCTTCTACTAGTTTCTCAAGAATCAGCGGCACAGCCAGGAACACGTGGGGACGGTACTGCTGCATAGCAGGTATCAGATTGGCAGGCGCCGGAGGGATGCCCAGAATAACCAGGTGCATACCCAGGCAAAGCGGCATAAGCATATCATAGGTGAGGCCAAAGATGTGCGAATACGGGAGCACGCTCACGTAGCTTTCACCTCCCCGGTAAGGAAAATGGCGCTCTATGGCGTAAATATTTGAGGAAAAGTTGCCGCAGGTCAGCATCACCCCTTTGGGATTTCCGGTGGAGCCCGAGGTGTACATTATGGCCGCCAGAGTATCAGTGCCTGCGCAGACATAGTCGATGTCGGAAACAGTAAACCCGTCAGGATACTTTGCTGCAAACAGGGCCTCGCGGTTATTGTAGATATCACCGGCGCCGCTGCGGCTGGCCAGGAGCTCTTCAGTATTGGTGTCAACCGCCGCCAGCAGGTTGGGCAGCGCGTCAAAACTCATATTGGAGAAGATCTGCTTCTCTGTGAAAAGAATCCTGGCGTCGGAATGGTTTATAAGGCCGGCCGTGTCGTGCGGGGTGAATCCCTTGAAAATCTGGACAGCCACATAACCGCCAATCTGCGCCGCCATAAACACAGCGGCCCATCGGATGCTGCTGCGGGCGTTGATGGCCACCTTGTCGCCCTTCTCAAGGCCGGCGGCCCTGAAGAACAGAAGGGTTTTTTCTATTTCTGCCGCCAGGGCACCGTAGGTGAGGCTTTCTCCCCTGTACATTGTCACAGCCGGGCAATCCCAGTACTTTTTGACCGACTCGGAGAATCGCGCCACAAAGCAGTCTTTAGGCTCAAGCTGATGAATCATAAAGGGAATCTTATTTTTACGCGGCGAAGTTAATATTTGTGTCGAAATAATTATATTTGTCTATTCAAACAAATTCACACAGCTATGCAACTAGAAGGTAGAAGAAAAAGTTCAAATGTAGAAGACCGTCGCCGTGGTGGCGGAGCTGCCGCAGCGGGCGGGATAGGCCTCGGCGGTATTTTAATTGCCGGACTCATCTGGCTGCTTACCGGCCAGGATCCCTCCACTGTGCTCCAGACCATAGACCCGGGCACCATTACTACAACTCAGAACACCGAATACACAGCAAATGCAGAAGATCAAGAGCTCTATGACTTTGCATCGATAATCCTCGCCGGCACCGAGGATGTCTGGACTCAGATTTTCCAGAAGAACGGTCTTACCTACGTACCTCCCAAGCTGGTCATTTTTGACGGCAGCGTTCAGTCCGGTTGCGGTGGCGCAACGGCCCAGTCTGGTCCGTTCTACTGCAGTGCAGACCAGAGCGTTTATCTGGATCTCTCCTTCTTTAAAGATATGAAGCGCCAGTTCGGTACCACAGGCGACTTTGCCTGGGCCTATGTAATTGCCCACGAGGTCGGGCACCACGTCCAGTACCTGCTAGGCACTTTGAACCAGGTGAACCAGAAGCGCGCCCGCAGCAACGAAAAGACAGCCAATCAGCTCAGCGTCCGTCTGGAACTACAGGCCGACTTTTATGCCGGCATCTGGGCACACTACGACCAGAAGCGTTTCCACTCCCTTGAAGAAGGCGACATTGAAGAGGGGCTTAACATTGCCGCAGCCATTGGCGACGACCGTATCCAGAAAAACACATACGGCCGTTCATATCCCGACTCCTTTACTCACGGCACCTCTGCACAGCGTGCCAAATGGCTCAAGAAGGGGCTTTCTACCGGCGACCCCAGTCTTGGCGACACCTTCTCTCCCAGCTATTCAGATCTTTAGCAGAAAGACATATAAAGAAAAAGGCAGCCTTTCGGGCCGCCTTTTTTATTGCGGTTTATACTGTTAGAGAGACAGGTCCACAACGTCTGCATCAGGAGCATTTTTCTTTACAGACTCAATGCCCTTTTCCATAGCAGTTGCGCTGGAATACATCTCGCTGGTGCCGATAACCTGACCGTTGGAAGCCTTCAGGTTAAAGTAAGGCTGGCCGTTCTTTGCAACGAGACGCTCGAAACGCTCGTCCATAGGGCCGTTCTTCTTTACTGAATCAATGCCTTCGAGGCAAGATTTCTTTGATTTATAACCCTGGCTTGCGAGGATAACGCGGCCGTTGGCAGCCTTAAGTACAAACTGCGGATCTCCATTTTTGCGGAGAGTGATTTCAAATTTTCCCATATTGTTGTTTATTAAAGTAATTATATGCTAACTACAAAGTTAACAAAGAAATATTTATTTAACAACAAGACAAAAGTCTAAATCTTTTGATAATTTTTCTTTGTCCAGGTTCTGGCCTATAAAAACAATTTTCTGCATACGGTCGCCCACCTTATCGTCCCAGTCTTTCAAAAAGTTCGGATCCTGCTCTGCAATGCGCTTCAGGTCCTCTTCGGGGGCGGTGGCATACCAGTATCCGACCTCGGTGAGTTTCTTTTCGCGGCCGGCACTCTCGAATACAAAAGACATATCGTTGTCATCTGCAAACCAGCAGATGCCTTTTGCGCGGATAATATTTGGCGTGAAATTGCGGTTGATGAAATAATCAAACCGGTTCATATCAAACGGCAGGCGGCGGTAATATACAAAAGTACTGATGTTATATTCGTCGCTCTCGCCCTCCTCTTCGTTTTCAAGTTCTTCCTCGCCACCTTCCAACTCACGGATCCAGGCGGCTGAAGTGGCGGCCTTTTCAAAATCAAAACTGCGGGTAAACAGCAGCTTGTCCAGGTCCACATCGGCATAGTCACACTCCAGAATCTCTGCGGTGGGCTGGATGGCGCGCACAATGGCCTTGACACGGCCCAGTTCTGTAGGAGTCAGTTCAGATGCCTTGTTCAGCAATATCACGTTGCAGAACTCTATCTGCTGGATGAGCAGATTCTCTATGTCATCCTCTTCTATGCCGCTGCGCTGAAGTGCGCCGCCGCAGTCAAATTCATCTTTAAGGCGGAGGGCATCCACCACAGAGACAATGCTGTCCAGATGGCACGTGCCGCCGCGGTTGAATTGAGGCCCGAGCGAAGGTATAGAGCATATGGTCTGTGCAATTGGGGCCGGCTCGCAAATGCCGCTGGCCTCAATCACAATGTAGTCAAAAGCCTGCTGCTCTACCAGACCGGCAATCTGCTCTACAAGGTCCATCTTTAAAGTGCAGCATATGCAGCCGTTCTGCAGGGCCACCAGACTGTCGTCTTTCTTGCCCACTACTCCACCCTTGGCAATGAGGTCGGCATCTATGTTGACTTCGCCAATGTCGTTTACAATTACGGCAAATTTGATTCCTTTTCTGTTTGCAAGGATTCTGTTGACCAGAGTGGTCTTTCCACTGCCCAGATATCCCGTAAGAAGCAGTATGGGGGTATTTTTCATACCGCGAAATTAGCAATTCGTTTTTGCAATCGGAAACACTTTGACACAAATTCCGAAACTTTCCGTTTTGAGGCATCCTGCCGCCATATTTTTGCCATCGAAAAAACGAACTGAAATGATTAAGCGATTTGTTTTGACGGCCCTGCTGCTTACGGCAGCCATCGGACTTGCAAGAGCCCAAGACGAACAGGAATGCACTCCCGCACGCATATGGGTCATAGGCACCGACCTGGCCGACTGGGCGGAACTGATATGCCCCAATATTGAGTTACACTACAGTGCCTGGAATCATCTTGGGTTGATGGCGGGTTTCAAATACAACCCGTTCACCTTCAGCAAAGGGACTCCGCAGCAGACCCAGATGCGGCAGGCCACCCCGTTTATCGGCGTCAGGTACTGGTTGGACACCCCGTTTACCGGCTGGTACGCCCAGGGACGGCTGGCGGCTTCGGTATACAATGTAGCCAACGTGTTTTGCGACAAATGCTTTGAAGGGCAGATGGTTGCCCTGGAGGCGGGCGCCGGATGGAGCAAGATGCTCTCCGACAAATGGAACATCACCCTTGGTGCCGGCATCGCCGCTGCACTGCACGACACCACCCGCTATCTGGGGCCGTTATGCGGCAGGATAAATGGCCGGAACAGTGGACTCCTGATCTTCCCGGACATTACCATATCCATCAATTATCTGTGGCAGAAATGAAACGGCTTTATATAATAATGGTGGCGGCACTGGCGCTGAGCTCCTGCATAAAGGAAGACCGCACCCACTGCCCCTGCTACCTTCACGTGGATCTGACTCAGGTAGATCCGCACTATGTCCACAAGATGGATCTGATGCTCAAGGCCGACGGCGGCCCTGCAGAGTGGTATCCGGTCAGGGAATCGGCCATAGGCGACACGCTTATTATGAGCATTGACAAAAGCGAATTTGACTTCAGCGCCTGGGGCAACCTTTATGGCAGCGTGAGGGACGATGATAGAATGACAATTAAGCCAGGCGAAAAGCCTGACAGTCTGTGGAGCTACAGCAACCGCATCAACGCCCGGTGCGAAGACGCCTATGTTAAGGTCATTCCCGACCGGCAGTACATTCCAGTGACAATAATCGTAAGAGGAATGCTGCAGAACATTACGGACATCAAACCGGTGCTGGAAAACATCAGCGGTGCGCTTCTATACGACGGTATGGCCACCGGCGGCACTGGCACCCTTGTACCAGTGCCCACAGAAACCGGCGGCGGAGAAGCGCTCTACTATATGTATCAGACAATGATAATGACACAGACCAGTGCCACAGCGGCTCAGCTCAGGTTGTCGTTTGTAAGGGACGACATCCGTATAGACAATACCTATCCCGTTGGCGAAATGCTAAGCGATATGGGAGAAGACATATCGCTTGTAAACCAGAATCCGATTATCCTAGATCTTACAATAGGCACTGCCAGCGTGCTGCTTGTGATACGTGTCTCCGACTGGACACGCCACGGCATATTTACAATAACCTATTAACGTACCCGAAATGAAGAAACTGTATATTTTAGCATTTCTAGCCCTGCTTTTCAGCGGGTGCAGCCATCACGACCTCCCCGTCGCCGAACACGGTGACGCCACTGTATATTTCCGCTACGACTCGGCCACGACCAAGACACTGCAGGTAAACGACACGCAGATATCCAACTGCAACATAATGATGTATGATGCGCAGGGACAACTGGTCGCATCAAGCTACTGTCCAACCGGGAAAGTGACCACGATGAGTCTCACCTCTGCGATTGGCCGCTCGTATAAATTCTACTGCGTGTGCAACATCGGCGATATCACGGGGAATCCGCTATTCAGAAATGTGACCGGCCTTGAGGGGTACCAGTACACTGTGAACAGCTACAGCGACATTGTGGATATTACCGGGGCCGTGCCTATGACCGGCTGCACCGGCTTTATCACCATTGCCGCCGGTATGAACATAGTAATAGACCTCACCCGCTGCGTGGCGCTGGTTTCCATAAGGATAGATGATTCTGAGTTGGAAAATTCCGACATCAGCATAAACTCCATTAGAGTCAGGAACGCCGCCAGCAAGGTGGGCCTGTTCGGGCACAGCGCGGCAACCAGCGCACAGGACTGTACCCCCAATGGCGACTATGCCGCCCCAGCCGAACTGTCAACCTTCAACAACGGTGACCCGGTGGGTTTCTATATGTTTGAAAACAATCAGGGCGAATTGTTGCCCGGCAATACGTCCTGCACCACCAAATTTTTTGAACAGGGCAGCATCTACGAGCAGCTGTGCAGTTATGTGGAGCTGGAAGGATATTACAACGATCTTAATTCAGACAATCCCCGTCACGGCAACTTTACTTACCGCTTCTACCTGGGAGAAAACCCCACCACCGACTTCAGCGTGGTACGCAACCATCATTATCATATAGTGCTCAAACTACACGACGATGGCGTGGACGAAGAGAGCTGGCGGGTGGACGACGACCTGCTGCCCTACGCCACCCTGGTCAGGGTGATTCCGCCTGAATACACATTCGTGGGTGTCTCAGGCACAACCACCCTCACGGCAGAAGTCCTGCCCGCGGGTGCAGATCAGAGCGTCATATGGAGCAGCGGCAACCCTTCGGTGGCAACAGTAGACCAGAACGGGGTGGTCACCCCACACTCCCTTGGCACTGCAGAAATCAGGGCGACCGTCACCGACGGCAGCGGCGTTTTCGGCACCGGCATCATACACGTAGTGCAGCCGTCAGTTCCCGTCAGCATAGAGCCAAATTACCTTAAAGAATTCGGCTGGGTGCTTGGAGCCGGCAGTTTTACCCAGAATTTCGAGGTTACAGTACACTATCAGGACGGCTCGTCAAGAGTCCTTACCGGCCAGGACGCCCTGGCCACAATAGACAACAGTGACGGCGAGTGGGAAATAGATGAAGAGGGCCTGCAGGCGCCGTTCGAGACCACAGCTATGGAACTACTTCTGAACTATACCGAATCGGGACGGACTGTCAGCTTTTCTTCAGAAGGAGAAGTTGTGAAATCTGACGCCTTCTACACCGCCACCTTCTACCAGAATGTCAACAAGAAATACGGCGACACTGACCACCGACCGATAGTCGTGACCAATATACAATGCTACAGAAGCCCAGTATGCGACCTGGAGCCGATGCTGACCTTTACCACAAACACCAGCTTTCTTGAGCGCACAGCCGACGGTTTCCGCCTAATAGGGACCTGCACCGTAAACGGCGACATACACTACACGCTCACAGGAAGTCTGATTGACGGTTTCGGGAACCGGTTCTCGAAGACTTACACCAAAATGATAACGGTGTTCGAATACCGCAAGCGGTTCTACAACATCCAGATAAACACTATGGTGAGGGACTATATCAATCCCAACAGCCAGGAGCAGCCAGACAACATAATAGTGACCATAACCCTGGTAAAGAGCTGGGAGAGCAGCCAGCAGATTGCCCGCTACTTCTTCCCCGCTTCTTATGACCAGGACACCGGAGAACTGGTTCAGGGTTCATTTACCTACCGCTGGTACCAAACCACAATGACAGTGCAGATGCAAGATGACCGGGAATATGAGTACAACTATGACAACAATGGCAACCTGCTGATAGAAGGTTATTGCTTTGACGAAAGCCGATACATATACTACGATTCACTGTAACACACATACAACCCTTATTATTAACATTTTAAACAACAAACAAATGAAAAGGAATCTTTTATTGCTGACACTTGCGGCGGGCGTTGTGATGAGTTCGTGCGGCAAGATGGAGACGGGTTCGTCTCTGGAAAGAGAAGGTGAAGTGCTGGTCAATTTTTCCCTGGGTTACGCCACCAAGGCCACCGGCGGCATTGACGACGACGCAGTGAACACGGCCTATGTGTTTGCGTTTGACGGCAACCGCCTGGACGGTTCAGCATATGTGACATCCACCACCGGCACCATCAAAGTCACCAAGGGTTTGCGCCGCTTCATCGCCGTGGTAAATCCCAACGAAGAATTCACTTATGGCGCGGCAACATCGCCGGCAGCGCTATTGTCGATGGTCTCGCAGCTCTCTTCGGAAGATCTTACCGATATGGTTATGGTTGGCGAAAACAACCAGACCATCACCGACGCCACCACCACAGTGCTGATAGATGTCACAAGGCTGGTGAGCCGGGTGAGTGTGAATTCTCTCAAATTCCAGTTCAGCGGTGCTCTTGCAGGCAAATCGGTGAGCGAAGTGGCTATGTACGTAAAGAACTTCCCCACTTCACAAACCTATGAAGGCACTCCCGGAACACTTTACTCTTCAGGTCTGTTCACTTCCAAGCAGAATACCTTTGAGGTATACGACCTGATAGGTACCATCGGCGACGGCCAGACCGACACTACCCCTCACCACTTCTTCTGCTATCAGCGTCCCACCGAAGTGCTGACCTCCGGCAGCGGCGCTATCCGCCTTTGCGTCACCGGCAAGATTGACGGCCAGCGCTATTACTGGTCCATACCTGTCAACAACGGCTCGGTGTGGACAGACGATGCATTCGTGGACGGCGACGAGCATTTTGGTGTAATGCGCAACCACTCTTATGAATATGAGATAATCATTACCCGCGCCGGTATTCCCGACGACGGCAACCATCCCGATCCCAACGACCCCACCGACATCGGTGACGACAATCTCGAAGACGATCAGGACCTTGAAGTAAGCGATATCAACTTTATCCTCCGAGTAGTCGATTGGGTAGAAGTTGAAGAACAGACTGTCACTTTCTAGTGACTCATACTCCTTCTCAACATTTCTCATCATCCACCGGCCGTCGCCCCCCGCAGGGGCGGCGGCCTCTTGTTTTACTGGCTTGAAAGTTGTAGTTTTGCCGGCAAAACAACCGCGTATGCAGGCATCTTCGAGACCATTGCCCGATACATTCAAGAAATTTGCAGCACAGGCGCTTTACTTCAGCGTCATACCCTTCTTTTTCCTGATTTTTGCCGCGCTTTACAAGCCTTTCAATATGGACACAATACTTAACGTGCCCAAGGCTTCTTTTGCGTTTAACATAGCAATAATAATGTGCATCATCCTTTTGGTGCTGCTTGCCTCAAGGATGATTCTCTATTTCACCCGCATCATCCGGCACATCTCCATGAACTGGTACCGGGTGTGGTGCATCGGGGAGATTGTAGTGTGCGCCTTTTTCGTGGCGCTGTATATGACTCTGATTGGCAACTACAATCTTACTTACCTGGATGTCCTGGTGGATTCGGCGGCCTATCTGTTCCTGGTGCTGATGTTCCCTTATATAATCCTGGACCTTGCATTGAACCTGACTGCAGCGAAGAACGCCAGTGTGGCCGACGTGCAGGACAATAAGTTGCATTTCTACGACAACCGCCACGCCCTGAAGTTTGTGGTAGGTGCCGAGCACGTGCTGTTCATCAAGGCGGATGAGAATTACATCACCATACACTACAACGAAGGGGACAAGCGCAAGACCTACGATATGCGCTGCTCTATGAAGAGTATAGAGAGTGTGTGCGAAGAGAACGGAATCCTCCGCTGCCACCGCTCATACTTTATCAATCCTTCTCACGTTAAGGCTCTCAGGAAAGACAAAGAGAATGCCATCGTGGCCGAGCTGGACACGGCCGACGACACTCTTATTCCCGTAAGCAAAAGGTATTACGACGCTCTGGTACAGACGCTTTAGGCCGTCTGTATCTTTGCAAGGGCTGCGTCTATACGGCGCAGGGTCTCTTCTTTGCCTATGAATTCACAGATAGAGAAGATGTCGGGTCCCTGCCCTATTCCCATAATGGCTATGCGCAGGCAGTTCATAATCTTGCCCATAGGCAGCTGGCCGGCCTCGATCCATTCGCGCACAATGTGCTCTGCGCTCTCTTTTTCGAAGACCTCAAGGTCAGCCACAATCTCGCGGAGCTCTCTCATATATGCCACGTTCTCTTCTTTCCAGAACTTGTTCACGCTCTTCTCGTCATACGATTCGGGAGCGCGGAACATATAGATTGTAAGATCCAGCAAATCCTTGGGGAAAGTGGCCCTCTCTTTAATAATGGCCACTGCATCTGCTGCACGCTCTGCGGTGGTGTCAATGCCGGCCTCTTTGAGCTGGGGCAGCAGCAGGCCTGCCAGGAATTCATCGCTGGCGGCGCGCATATACTGTGCGTTGAACCATTTGGCCTTCTCTGCATTGAAACGGGCGCCGCTCTTGCTCACTTTTTCAAGTGAGAACTGCTCGCAGAGCTCTTCCATAGAGAAAATTTCCTGCTCAGTGCCGGGATTCCAGCCCAGCAGGGCCAGCATATTCACAAAGGCCTGGGGAAGATATCCGCTCTCGCGATATCCCATAGAGACCTCACCATCGGGAGCGTGCCACTCCAGCGGGAACACGGGGAATCCGAACTTGTCGCCGTCGCGCTTGCTGAGCTTGCCCTGTCCCTGCGGCTTGAGCAGCAGCGGCAGATGTGCAAACAATGGCTGGCTATCGGTCCACCCGAATGCCCTGTAAAGCAGGAAGTGAAGGGGCAGGCTGGGCAGCCACTCCTCTCCGCGGATCACGTGGCTGATTTCCATCAGATGGTCATCCACGATATTTGCCAAATGGTATGTGGGCAGCGCGTCGGCGCTTTTATAGAGCACCTTGTCGTCCAGTGTAGAGGTGTTTATTGTGATATGGCCGCGGATAATGTCGTCCATCTCCACATTTTCGTTTTCGGGCATCTTGAAGCGGATGACCCACTGGTCACCTGCATCGATGCGGCGCTTAACTTCCTCTGCAGGCAGCGAGAGTGAATTTTTCAAAGAGCCGCGGCTCTTGGCGTCGTAAGAGAAAGTCTCACCCTTGGCCTCACAGGCACTGCGCAGGGCGTTGAGCTCTTCTGCTGTGTCAAAGGCATAATATGCGTTGCCGCTCTCTACAAGCTGAAGTGCATATTTAAGATAGATATCCTTGCGCTCGCTTTGTCGGTAGGGGGCGTGAGGGCCGCCAACGCCGACTCCTTCGTCAACTTTTATCCCACACCATTTGAGGGATTCGATAATATATTCCTCTGCGCCGGGCACAAACCTCTGGCTGTCGGTATCCTCTATGCGAAGCAGAAACTCGCCGCCGTTGTGACGTGCAAACAGATAGTTGTAAAGGGCTGTACGGACGCCTCCGATATGAAGCGCTCCGGTGGGGCTGGGCGCAAAACGCACTCTTACTTTGCTCATATTCCGATAATAAAAAAGCCGCCCCAATGATTGGGCAGCTTGGGTTTTGGTAGTCGATAGGAGAATCGAACTCCTATTTAGAGATTGAGAATCTCTTGTCCTAACCGTTAGACGAATCGACCGGATAGTTCCCTATTGGGATTGCAAATTTATAACTATTTTTTGAATCTGCAAAAAATTGTAACTTCGCGTATTATGTCAAAGATACTGATGATATATACGGGAGGCACCATCGGTATGGTCCGCAATCCCGAAACAGGCTCGCTTGAGGCGTTTACCGCAGAGAATCTGGCAGCCAACATTCCCGAAATGAAATACTGCGGCGCAGAAGTAGAGATGGTCTCTTTCGGCGACCCGATAGACTCTTCTGATATGAATCCGCAGCATTGGGGCCGCATTGTTAAAATCATCAGCGACAACTACGACTCCTACGACGGCTTTGTGATACTTCACGGCACCGACACTATGGCTTTCACCGCCTCAGCCCTTAGTTTTATGCTTGAGAATATAGGCAAGCCAGTGATTCTTACCGGAAGCCAGCTGCCGGTTGAAATTATCCGCTCCGATGCCAAGGAAAATCTGCTCACCGCCATAGAGATAGCTGCCGCAAAAGATGCCGACGGCCATCCTGTGGTGCCTGAAGTCTGCATCTATTTCCACGACGAGTTGATGCGCGGCAACAGGTCCAGCAAGATCAGCGCCAGCAACCTGGCGGCATTCGCCTCAAACAATTACCCTGTACTGGCACACTCCGGCACGGATATTACCTACCATAAAGAATTCATTCGGCCTTACGACCCTTCCAAGACATTCACGCCGCACTATAATATGGACCCGTCCATAATTATCCTCTCTCTCTTCCCCGGCCTTCAGCGCGATGCCGTGGAGGCAGCTATGAAGAGCGATGCAATAGGCGGCGTAATTTTCCGAACATTCGGCAGCGGCAACGCCCCGCGCAACGGCTGGCTGGTGAACTGCCTTGCAGAGGCCGTGAAAAACGGAAAAACAATAGTGAACATCTCCCAGTGCGCCACCGGCAGCGTGGAGATGGAGCGCTATGAAACCGGTCGCCAGTTGCTGGAGGCAGGCATCGTAAGCGGTCACGACAGCACTGTAGAGGCGGCCCTTGCAAAGCTTATGTTCCTACGCGGCGAGGGTTATTCACAGGCAGAAATACAGAGACTTATGAACACCTCCATTGCAGGAGAAGTGACAGTATAGGTCTTCTTGCACGATTTTTGTGCACTATTGTCCAAAAAATCCGAATATGAAAAAGAGTATTGTAACCATAATTGCCCTTATGCTTGCCATTGGCGCAAGTGCGGGCACTGTCACCAAGAGTTTTGACAACCTCAAGAAGTTCAACGGAATCCAGATTTGCGACACCTTCAAAGCTACCCTGGTTCA
This sequence comes from Bacteroidales bacterium, assembly GCA_017428035.1. Taxonomy (GTDB): domain Bacteria; phylum Bacteroidota; class Bacteroidia; order Bacteroidales; family UBA932; genus Equibacterium. The sequence continues at coordinate 28,605 of JAFRRR010000127.1, forward strand.
GGGCGATGAATACAAGGCAGTCGTCACTATAGACACAGAGTTTGAAGAGTATCTGGACGTGAGCGTTGTGGGCAACCTGCTGTATGTCCGCCTTCGTGAAACCGATTTCAAGACCTCCCTCCGCAAACTTAACCGCAAGACCTTCAATGTCACAATCACGGCTCCGTCCATAAACCAGATTCATCTCACCGGCACATCGTCGCTGGTAAGCACCGACCTCTGGACAAGCCCTATGGAGTATTTCATACTGGAACTTAACGGCACAGCCAAGGCAGAGAAACTCCGCATAGAAGGTGCCGAGCTCAAAGCCGACCTTTCTGGCGCCTCCAGCGCCACCGTCACCGGCGATTTTGAAGAGGTAGAAGTGAAGGCCGCAGGCACCTCTGCCCTTTTCCTGGTGGGCAACTACGAAGACGTCAATGTAAATACCACCGGCACCGCCAAAGTAAGTTTCATTGGATCGGCAGACGATATCGAATGCAAATGCGCAGGTTCTTCATACCTTGACGCAATGGAACTTAAGGTAAAAGAGGCTGACATCAAATGCAGCGGCGCATCCAAGGCCACTATAGATGTAGAGGAAAAGCTGGACGTCACGCTCAAGGGCGCCAGCACCTGCCAATACCGCAGCAACAGCGAGTCACTCTCCGTGACCCCCAATATCAGCCGCGCCTCAAGCTTCAAGAGGATTCACTAGCGGCTCTCGCGCTGACGCACGGCCTCGTACATAAACAGGGCCGCTGCAACAGAAACGTTCAAAGACCCTATGGCTCCCGCCATAGGGATTTTTGCTTGTATATCGCACAAATCCAGCACAGATTTGGAAATGCCGTGGCCCTCGCTGCCCATAACAATGGCAGTGGGCTTTTTAAGATTGACATCGTAGATATAGTCGGCGCCCTTTTCTGTGGCGGCAACCATCTGGAAACCAGATTCAAGAAGATAGAAAATGGGCATACGAAGGTTCTGGACCTTGGCCACCGGAATCCTGAGCAGCGCCCCGGCACTGGTCTTTATGGCATCGGCGTTAATGGGGGCACCGCCTTTCGCAGGAAGAATTATGCCGTCAAAGCCGGCACACTCTGCGGTACGGGCCACGGCGCCCAGATTGCGCACGTCACTCACGCCGTCCAGCATTATGAACAGCGGAGCTGCCTTGTGGTTAAGGGCATTCTCTACCATCTCTTCAAATGGCACATAATCTACCTGGGCGATATAGGCCACTACACCTTGATGTGTCCCTTTGGCCACCTGGTCCAGCTTCTGCACCGGAACCCAGCTATAGGGGATTTCATACTCTTTCAGAAGTGATGTGAGGGCGCGTGCCTGAGGGCCTTCGAAGCCCTGCTTGAGAATCACTTTTTCAATCTTGCGACCGGAGGTAATAGCCTCGGTCACAGGGTGGATACCATAGAGAATGTTGCTCATTGCTGTTCTATTTTTTCGGCCAGGGAGGCCCACTCTTCCATCTTAATATCTAGTTCGCGCTTCTGTTCCAGATAGGCGCGGGTCAGTTCCATAATGTCGTCTTTTTCACCTGGGGCAGAGAGTACCTTTTCTATCTCGGCCATCTTGGCTTCTAGCTCGGCGATGGCCTTCTCCAGATTGGAGAAACGGTTCTTGAGGCGGGCCATCTCGCGGCGACTCTCGCGGTCCTGCTGGGAAGATGTGGCCGGCTTGGCCTTAACCTCGGCAGGTTCAGAGGCAGCAGGCTGCTGCGCTGCCTGTTGTGGTGTTTTGCGCTCCAGCGCTTCAAAGTTCTCTATCTTTTTGCGACGCAGGAAATCATCCACACCGCCCAGATGCTCCCGAACCTTGCCGTCGCCAAATTCGTATATCTTGTCCACAAGACCGGTAAGGAAATCGCGGTCGTGGCTCACCACAATCAGGGTTCCGTCGTATTTGAGCAAAGCCTGCTTAAGGACATCCTTGCTGCGGATGTCCATATGGTTGGTGGGTTCGTCCAGCGCTAGCAGGTTGTAGGGTTCCAGCATCAGCCGGGCCATACTCAGCCGGGCGCGCTCGCCACCGCTTAGCACCGCCACCTTCTTGTCGATATCCTCGCCGCGGAAAAGAAAGGCACCCAGGATGTCGCGCAGCTTCATACGGATGTCGCCCACGGCAATCTTGTCCAGAGTGTCGTATACAGTGTCGTTGCGGTTCAGGACATCTTCCTGATTCTGAGCATAATAGCCAATCTTGACATTATAGCCAACCACGGCCTTGCCTTTGATAGGCGTCAGGTTGCCCATCAGGGTTTTCATCATTGTGGTTTTGCCTTCGCCGTTACGGCCCACAAAGGCCACCTTCTCCCCTCTTTTTATCTCCAGGTTGGCATCGGACAATATGATTTTCTGCGGAGCGTCAGGATAGCTGATGCTGGCGTCGGTCACCTTGAAAGCGACGTCGCCACTGCGCGGTGCCGGAGGAAACTTTACGCTGAGGGCGCTTTTGTCTTCTACCTCAAGTTCAATACGCTCCATCTTTTCCAGCTGCTTGATGCGGCTTTGCACCTGATTGCTCTTGGTGGGCTTGTAGCGGAAACGCTCTATGAACTCTTCTGTCTTTTCTATGGTGCGCTGCTGGTTTTCGTAGGCAGCCTTCTGCTGCTCTATACGCTCGGCGCGGAGCACCAGATATTTGCTGTACGGCACCTTGTAGTCGTGGATGCGGCCCAGCATAATCTCCACGGTGCGGTTGGTGGTGTTGTCCAGAAAACGGCGGTCGTGGGATATCAGCACCATAGAGCCGCTGAATGTCTGCAGGTAGTCTTCCAGCCATTGGATGGATTCTATGTCCAGGTGATTGGTGGGTTCGTCCAGCAGCAGGACATCGGGTTTACGAAGCAAAATCTTGGCCAGTTCAATGCGCATATTCCACCCCTGCGAGAAAGTCTCGGTGGCACGGCCAAGCTCGCTGTCGCGGAAACCAAGGCCGCGCAGGGTCTTGAGTGCAGCGACTTCGGGCGCTTCGCTCTCTGCCATTGCCAGCCGGTCGTTGATGTTGTTCAGCTCAACTATGAGTTTAGAATACTCCTTGGAATCATAATCCTCACGGGTGGCCAGTTCGGCAGAAATCTCGTCTACACGGCGGTGCAGGGCAAAGAAGTCTTCGAACACCGTCATAGTCTCTTCCATCACGGTGCGGCCCTTGTGATGCTGCATCTGCTGGGGCAGATAGCCAATCGTAAGTCCGGACGGCACCATTACCTTGCCGCTGGTGGGCTGCTGCTCGCCTATTATCAGTTTCAGCAGAGTCGACTTGCCGGCACCGTTGCGGCCGGTGAGGCCTATGCGGTCCTTTTCGCTGATATGCAAAGAGATATCATTCAGCAGCGTGGTGCCGCCAAACGATACCGTCAAATCTGTGATGGAAATCATTCTGCTGAAGCGGTTTCTTCTTCCAACTCCTCTTCTGGCCTTGCCGGCTTGCACACCAGGATGCTGAGGCCGTAAAGCAGTGCCAGAGGAATGGCTGCTATAAGCATAGAGAACGGGTCGGCCGGGGTAATGATGGCTGCCAGTACGGCAATTATCAGCACGGCATACTTCCAGCCGCCTATAAGCGTCTGGCGGGTAATCAGGCCGATGCTGGAAAGGATTGCCACTACCGTGGGAATCTCGAACACGATGCCGAAAATGATGACGGTGGAATTCACAGTGGAGATGTAGGAATTAAGCGAGATGGTGTTAACCACCGTTTCGCTGACCTTGTAACCGTCAAAAAAGTTGATCATCAGCGGCAGGATTATGCTGTAGCCCACCGCGATACCCAGATAAAACAGGAACGATGCAAACAGGAATGCCCGTCTGGTCGCCTTTTTCTCGTGCTGGTAAAGCGCGGGGGCGATGAACCTCCAGATTTCCAAAATCACATACGGGCAGCAAACTATGAAGGCGCACATAAAAGTGACCCTCATATGCACCATAAACTGGGTGGAAAGCTCTATGTTGACAAGCTGCAGGCCGGTTTTCATCCCGAACCATTCATAGAAGAAAAAGTCGGAGCGGGTCGGCGCCAGAATAATCTTGTCAAACAGAAAATCCTTGAAGAAGAAAAGCACGACAAAGGCTGCGAGCAGTGCAATCACTACCCGGAACAAACCGTGCCTCAAGTCTTCCAGGTGATCCCAGAAGCTCATATCTTTTGAGGCGTCCAGCTTCTCTTCTTCGGCCATCTTTACTCTTTAAGCTTGTTGGGCTCTTCTTTTTCGATGTCGGTCTTGATGTCGTTGATTTCTTTCTCAGCCTCTTTCATACCGCTCTTGAACTCCTTGACGCCTTTGCCCAGTCCGCGCATCAGCTCGGGAATCTTCTTGCCGCCAAAAAGAAGGATGATGACCAGTGCAATGATAACCCACTGCCAGGGACCTATAACGCCCAGGGGAAGAATAAACAAAGATAAAGCAGTCATATTGTCTTGTTTTAATGATTAATAATCTGTTAAAGTTTTGCAAGGCGTTCTTTCAGGGCAGCCAGTTTCTGAGTGGCGTCAGACTGTTTCTTGCGTTCGTTTTCAACCACGGCAGCCGGGGCATTGGCCACGAAGCGCTCGTTGCCAAGCTTTGCATTCACGCCTTTGAGGAAGCCTTCGTAGCGGGTGATTTCTGCAATGATCTTCTCGCGCTCAGCCTCCACATCTATCATACCTTCCAGCGGCACGAAGAACTGGACAGTGCCCACCATAAACGATTCACCGGAGGTGGCTTCGTCGGCGGCGGCGATGTCGCTGATGTTGGCCATCTTTTCAATGACAGGTGTCATTGATGCCGGCAGAGCGCCCTTGAACCGGAGCTGAAGAGCCTCCTTGGGAGAGATATTCTTCTTCTGGCGCAGTGCGCGCACCTCTACCACGGTGCCGGCGGCGATATTGAAGTCTTCAATTACCTTGGCATCGAACGGCTCGGCCTTAGGAGTGGAAGCATACATAATGGTCTCGCCCTCTTTGCGCTCTGCGATGTGCTGCCAGAGTTCCTCTGTGATGAACGGAGTGAACGGATGCAGCATCTTGAGCAGGGTCTCGAAGAAGCCGATGGTGGCGTTGAATGTCTCACGGTCCATAGCTTCGCCATAAGCGGGCTTCACAAGCTCCAGATACCAGGCGCAGAAATCGTCCCAGAAGAGCTTGTAGGTGGTCATTATGGCATCGCTGATGCGGTATTTCGCATAATGGTCCTCTACTGAGGCAACAGCCTCGGAGAGTTTTGCCTTGAACCAGGAGACGGCCATTTTATTAACCTCGGGAGCGGGTTTGTCCTCTACCTTCCACATCTCGGTGAGACGGTAGGCGTTCCAGACCTTGTTGCAGAAGTTGCGCCCCTGCTCTACCTGGCTCTCGTCGAACAGGATATCGTTGCCGGCGCTGGTGCAGAGCATCATACCCAGACGTACTGCGTCGGCTCCGTATTTGGCAATCAGATCCAGCGGGTCGGGCGAGTTGCCCAGACTCTTGGACATCTTGCGGCCCAGTTTGTCGCGGACGATACCGGTCAGGAACACATTGTGGAACGGAACGTCGTGCATAAATTCGTTGCCCGCCATAATCATTCTGGCAACCCAGAAGAAGAGGATATCGGGGCCGGTCACCAGGTCGCTGGTGGGATAATAATATGCCAGGTCGGCGTTGGGTTTGCTGTCGGGATGGCCGGCGCGATTGGTATCAAACACGCTGATGGGCCATAGCCAGCTGCTGAACCAGGTGTCCAGCACATCGGCATCCTGAATAAGCTCTTCAGCCTTGACAGAAGGATTCTTGGCACGGGCTTTCGCCAAAGCCTCCTGGGCATTGGGAGCAACCACAAAGCTGCCGTCAGGCAGATAGTATGCGGGAATCCGCTGTCCCCACCAGAGCTGACGGGAGATACACCAGTCACGGACATTCTCCATCCAGTGGCGGTAGGTGTTGCGGTATTTGTCGGGAATCAGTTTGACCTTGCCGCTCTCTACGCTTTCAAGGGCGTCTTTTGCCAGGGCGTCCATTTTCAGGAACCACTGGGTGGACAGGCGCGGCTCAATCACGGCATTGGTACGCTCCGAGTAGCCAATAGGAGAAGTGTAGTCTTCTGTCTTGACCAGATTGCCAGCCTCTTCCAGCATCTTTTCTATCTTCTTGCGGGCGTCAAAACGGTCCTCTCCAACCAGAATCTGGGCTTTCTCGTTCAGACGGCCGTGGTCGTCTATGATATCCAGCACCTCCAGGTTGTGGCGCAGGCCAATCTCGTAGTCATTGACATCGTGGGCCGGGGTCACCTTGAGGCAGCCGGTACCAAAGTCCATCTCTACATAATCATCTTCAATGACGGGGATTTCTTTGTTGATAAGGGGAATCAGCACTTTCTTGCCGTGCAGCCATTTGTGACGCTCGTCGGCGGGATTCACACAGATGGCGGCGTCGGCCATAATGGTCTCGGGGCGGGTTGTGGCAATCACCAGAAACTTGTCTGTGGGTTTGCCGTTGCCGTCGCTGATGAAATATCTCAGATGATAGAATTTGCTCTGGGTGTCGCGGTGGATTACCTCCTCATCGCTCACTGCGGTCAGCCCCACGGGGTCCCAGTTTACCATACGGGCGCCGCGATAGATGTAACCCTTGTCGTAAAAATAGCAGAAGGTGTTTATCACAGCTTCGCTGAGCTCGGGATCCATAGTGAATTTGGTGCGGTCCCAGTCGCAGCTTGCGCCAAGTTTGCGCAGCTGCTTGAGGATGATGCCGCCGTGCTCTTCTTTCCACTCCCAGGCATATTTCAGAAACTCTTCGCGGGAAATATCCTCTTTGCTGATGCCCATATCGCGCAGCTTGGCTACCACCTTGTTTTCTGTTGCTATGGAGGCGTGGTCGGTGCCGGGCACCCAGCAGGCGTTCTTGCCGTCCATACGTGCCTTGCGCACCAGCACATCGTTTATTGTATTGTTCAGCACGTGGCCCATATGCAGTATACCCGTCACATTTGGCGGGGGAATAACTATGGTGTAGGGTTCGCGTGAGTCGGGTTCAGAATGGAAAAACTTGTGGTCCAGCCAGTAGGCATACCACTTGTCTTCTACGTTCGTAGGATTGTATTTCGCTTCAAGCTCCATTGTAATAATGCTATAATCTCGCAAATTTAATCAATTCATCATAAACTTTATGCACCGGAAAGCCCATTACATTATAAAAAGAACCTTCGATTCCAGTGCAGGCTGCATAACCCAGCCACTCCTGGATACCATAGGCACCAGCCTTGTCGTATGGCTTGCAGGTATCCACATAATATTCAATCTCTTCTTCTGTCATTTCACGGAAAGTAACCAGCGTGGTGTCGGACACTGTTTCTTCGTGATTGCGATCGCGCACGGTCACTGCGGTGATGACTTCGTGGGTGCGGCCGGAAAGACGGCGCAGCATATCCACAGCCTCTTCCCTGCTGTGAGGCTTGCCCATTATATAGCTGTCCAGCAACACCATAGTGTCTGAGGTGATGAGTATCTCATCATCTTCCAACGGGCGGTGGAAGCAGCGCGACTTGCCTTCTGACATATGGGCGGGAACTTCGCAGTGAGGCATATCATCTGGAAAAACTTCCACGAAGTCGGTGCCGGTATCCACTGTAAAGTCAACATCCAACCCTGCAAGCAGTTGCCTGCGACGGGGTGAATTGCTGGCCAAAATCACTTTCTTGCCGTGTAAATCCATAAGGCTGCGAATTTACTTATTTTGATTAACTTTGTCAAAATATGCTGTATAACTCTATGAAAAAGACACTCTTCGCCGTTTGCGCCATCTTGGTGGCGCTGCTTGCCTCCTGTACCAAAGGCGGCACCACAGTTTCTGTAAAGGATTTCGGAGCCATCCCCGACGATGGCCTTAACGATGCCGATGCCCTGCGCAAGGCGGCAGAATATTGCCGCGAACACGCCGGAACCACGCTGGTTTTCCCGGCCGGCGTATATGATTTCTCCGACCCCGAAGCTGCCAGGATAGAGCGCGAGGCGATAGACGGCACCTACGGCTTTGGCCTTCAGGTGCAGCGCTACCTGTTTATCCCCACCAAGCCGTATGTCACCGGTCTGGACTTTACCGGAGCAAAAGATCTCACAATAGAGGCCTACGGCGCCAAACTTATGGTAGAGGGATGGATGGAGTTGCTGGCCTTTATCCGTTGCAAGAATGTCACCGTGAAGGGCCTTCAGATAGACTACAAACGACACAACAACATAGAGGCGGTGATCACCGCAATCAACGGCGACACCGTAGAGGCTGAATTCGATCCCGAATATTACAAATACAGCGACAAGGTGGTCCAGGGCCGCACCGAGTTCTACAGCCCTGCATCAGGCTTTTTCTTTGATGCCGACGGCGGACTGGCCGGCACCCCGTCTCCCGGCAAGGTGCTCTACAAGTTCACCAAGTGCACCGCCAAGGTCGGCGACATTCTGGTCATCAAGCACGGCGGTCACTACCGCCCCTGCTATATGCTGCGCGAGAGCGAGAATGTAACCCTCAAGGATATCATCATTTACAGTTTCCCAGGTATGGGCGTCGTGGGCCACGAAACCACCGACATACTTCTGGACCACATCCAGATAATCCCCTACCCTGGCCGCTACACCAGCACCACAACAGATGCCACCCACTTCACATCTTGCCGCGGCACCATCACCATCCAGAACTGTATGTTCCGCGGCTGCCTGGACGACTGCACAAATATCCACAATTACTATTGGTACCCTTACTCACAGGAAGACCCCAACAAGGTTGAAATCCGCGTAGAGAAGGCCGACCTTCACGCCCAGTCGCTGGATTATCCCCACAAAGGTGACACCCTTCACCTTATAAACCGCCACGACCTGGAGCATTTTGACAAGTTTGTGGTTCGCGATATTGACACCTCCTGGGTAGACTGGAAGGTGGTCGTAACTCTGGACAAGCCCATCACCAAAGAGCAGTGCGACAGCTGCTTCCTCTACAACAACACCTTCGCCTACGCCAACATCGTGAATAACACAGTGATATCCAAGTGCGGCCGCGCATTTTACGTGAAGGTTCCCCGCGCCTACGTGGGCTACAACAAGATTATGAAAACCTCTATGAGCGCTCTCAAACTTGGCGGCGAACTCTGGTGGCACGAGGCGGGCCCTATGCGTGATATGGTTGTGGAGCACAACTACATTGCCAACTGCAACATCCTTTACACAATCTGTACTGGTCCTGACTGGGACGGTTCTGTTATATACGTCACTTCCGACGTAGAGCGGCACGGGCCTTATGTGAATTCCGGCCTTGTGGTCCGCAACAATGTATTTACCGACAACTACGGCACCGAAGTAGTGCTCAACGACTGCGAGAACTGCCAGTTCTACGATAACGTCTGCAGCGACTTCGGCATCAGGGAAGTCCACTGCAGCAACATCACCGTAGATGGCAAACCCAACATCTCAAGATAAGCTATGAAGAGAATCGCCATACTAGCTCTTGCCTTTTCTCTGCTGGCCTTCCCGGCCCAGGCAAAGGATATCAACGTAAAGTCGTTAGGCGCCAAGGCCGACGGTAAAACCAAGGTCACAAAGAGCATCCAGAAGGCGATTGACGCCGTTTCGGCTGCCGGCGGCGGGCGGGTGACACTCTCCGGCGGCACCTTCCTCTCAGGCCCCATCGAAATCAAGAGCGGTGTGGAGCTTTTTATAGACGCGGACGCGGTGCTGCTGGCCTCTCCCGACATCAGCGATTTCCCAGACCGCACTGATGCAAGGCACTACAATTCGAAGAATCTGCCCCGCAAGCGCAATGCCGCCTTCATCTTTGCCGATGAGGCAGAGAACATAGCAATAAGCGGCCGTGGCACCATAGACTGCAACGGCACCCATCACGTCAGCAGGATTCCCGACGAAGAGTACACAGGAGGATGGACCTTCCGCCGCATCCATCCTACAGAGAAAACACTGCCGCGGGTGGTGTTCTTTGCCGGCTGCAGGAATGTCTCGGTGACCGACGTCACAATGGTGAACCAGCCCGCCGGCTGGAGCTACTGGATACACGACTGCGACTATGTGGTTTTTGACCGCTGCAAGATACTGTCGGATATGCGATATCCCAACAACGACGGCATACACATCAACTGCTCCAGGGACGTGACGGTTTCCAACTGCTTTATAGAGGCTGGCGACGACGCCATAATAGTGCGCGCCAACAGCCGCTCGCTCAAGGAGCCAAAGAGCTGCGAAAGAGTCCTGGTCACCAACTGTACGCTCAAGTCCTGGGCATACGCCATCCGCCTGGGTTGGTCCAACGACGGCGTGATGCGAAACTGCATCTTCTCTAACCTGACCATCACCCACAGCTGGCTGGGCATCGGAATGGACTTCCCCCGCGCCGGCTACAACAACGATTTTGGTCAGGAATACAGCTATATCGAGGATATTCTCTTCTCAAACATCATTATGGACTACATCTACGAGTGCCCCATACATATGTATGTCGCGCCGGAAGATGTGCTGTTCAAGGGCATCCGCAACATCCGCTTCACAGATATCCACGCCCGCAGCCTCTGCGGCATAGAGATATTCTCTCCCGAAGAGCATCCGTTCGAGAATCTGGTGTTCACCAACTGCTCTTTCACCAAGGTTCCGCCCAGTGAATTCACGCTGGACGAAGACACCCAGAAGCGCCGCGACGCAATGGGCGAAGGCGACTGCCGCGGATCCCATATAGAGAACGTGGGGGGCCTCGTCTTCAACAACACGGTGTTTGACGAATAGCTACAGCTTCCTGTACTCAATAAGTGCAGAGCCGGGACGGGATTTGATTGTAAGGGGGTAAGCCATCAGCTTGCTCCCTTTCATTTTTATGGTCTTGAGTTTTTTGAAGCTCTCTCCATAAATGTCTACCTCATATTTTGCATTCGGGTCCAGGCCTTTCAGGTTTAGTTCGGCTGTCAGAATCGGAGATTCGTCACGCCGGAACACGAGGGCCACCCCATCCCCTTCTTCGGGACGATTGTACTGATATGCACACCACTCGTCATAGGCATAAGAATGGAAAATGAGCGGATAGAAATCGCCGTAGAAATACTTTCTGAGTCGCTTAACCTCATTTATTCCGTCGTGAACAAGGCTGTTGTCGTAATTGTCGGGCCGGTTGTCGTCGTTGAACAGCAGGCCGTTATTGAAGCCGCTTCGGATGTAATAGGGTGCATTGCCCAGGCAGGCGCAAGAGGACTGGATTATGTACTGGTTCAGGCAGACGTTGTTGCACTGATTCAGTACGGCCATATCCTTGTAGTCCCATCCGTTGGCCCAGACGCCGTTGTCGGTGCGCCAGAGCGAAATGGAGCGGCTGCTGGTCTCAAGGTCGATTCTGGAGCCACCGCCGCAGCAATTGTCTATCAAAAGGCCGGGATTGTTCTGTCGAAGCGCATCCCAAAGCTTGTAGATGCCCTCTACCTGCCGTATTTCCAGAATACCCACCCTGTCGGGATCCTGTTGCTGGCGGATCTGCTCCATAGTATATCCCGAATCGGTTCTCCAGACATCAATGCCCCAGGCCTTAATGCAGTCGTCCATATACTTGGTCATATAGGCTAGTGCATCCGGGTTGCCGAGATTGAAAAAACCGCCCTGGCCACCTTCTGGCACAATCCATTCGGGATGTTGCTTGAGAATCAGTGATGTGGAGGTTATCATCTCCGGCGCAAACCAGCACAGGAACTTGAGTCCCATTGCCTTGGCATAATCGGATACATCCTTCACTCCATTTGGGAAACGCTCCAGGTCGATTGGCGTCTCTATCGGATAGACATAATTGCCCATTCCAGCAGGGAAGCCGCCCTTGTGCCACCAGGCGTCCAGCCAGTAGACTTCGAATCCGAGATTATGCTGCCGGATGGTATTCAGATAAGACTTTTCGTTGTCTGCAGTGGTGGTATTGTCCTGATGATTGCTGGATGTCATATGCGAGATGGGAACCCGCTGCAGCTGGCCGTTATATCTCGGGCTGACATAATTGATCATAGTCCGGCGGAACTGGTTTATACCGTCTGCCCTGGTGCCACCCTCCCAGAACACCAACAGGATCCTGGGACTGCGAATCTCTTCATAAGGATAGAGGAATGTGTTCAGTTCGCTCATCTGGGCTGTGGTGTGGACCTGGCCGCCGTGCAGTTCCACCAGAGAGTTCCATTTGCCGCTCCAGCCGATTGCGGTCACGAATCCCCCGCCGGGGTATGTAATGTCGTAGAACGGGAAAGCGCCTGAAGAAGAGTATGCCGACATCGGGCCGAATTCAACCTTATCCCCTTCCAGATACAGGGCGTCTTCGATAGGCATAAAATCTTCTTTGTTAAACCGCATATAACCCTTGGTACCTTGCAGCCGGTTAAGTACGGCAGAGGGCGAGCTGAAAGTATAGTCCAGAGCCTTGAGATTGCTGATTATCGGAGAATTACCGCTGCCGCAGTTCTTGACGTAGAGAGTGTAATCTATTCCGCCCGACAAGGTATAAATATTGACCTTGGCCGTAATCTCAAGGCCGGTGGCTGGATCTGAATACACCGCCGTGCGCAGAATCCGGTCTCCCAGAGTCCGGTCTGTTGTGGAACACTTCCAGCTCTTCAGGCATTCACTTGAATGGACACCGCCATATTCAAACGAAAACGGCGCATATGTCACAGAATCGAAACTCCCTACAGGAAACAGTTTGTCGGCCATTTGCCTGTTGAAGGCGGCGGAATTACCGCCAAAGCCGCAAACATATGTCAGCATTGCGGCCACTAAAACGAACAGTCTTTTCATAGAGAACGCTTGCTAATTACACTATCTGCTGCCGCCGCCAAAGCCGCCGCCGGAGAAGCCGCCACCACCGCCAAACGAGCTGAAGCCGCCGCCACCACCACTGCGGACGCTGGTGAGTTTTGCAGCGGCGTTGGTGTATGCGCTGTTGGCCAGATTGCGGTTCATATTGATGATGGTGGGCAGATAGGATGTATCCATATTCAGGCTCTGGGCATAGTGTGCAAAGTCTGCCGGATAGAGTTTCTTGAGTTGCTCGGCCACCTGGTCGGCAATTCCGTAGAGCTGGGCGAATACCAGATAATCTTTCCAGAGATGGACCTCGGGCACGCTGCGCTCGTTGTTCAGGGTAAAGTCTTTGAGGAAGTTCTTGAACTTGATCACCTCCTGGGCCTTGTCGATGCCCTGTTCTGTGGTGCGGCCGGCAAAGTCCAGACGACCCCTATCCTGCAGATATCTGCGGCCGCTCTCTGACGCCTTGCCCGGCCAGTTCATAACCCGCTCGTATTTGCGTTTGGACCAGCGCTCAAATTCACCCGTCTCAAGTATCATATTGTCGCCGGCGGCCTCCACTACCATAGAATAGAGTTCGCCTTCTGAAGCGTCGTCAAACAGCGCTGCGGGGTTCAGCTCCAAATTGATACGCTTGGGATGCTTGACATCCGGCACCGGCACGACCTTCTTTTCCAGAACCCACTTCAAAAAGCAGGCACCAATCAGGTCCTTGTCGTGCTGATGCGGCTGGAACCGTTCGCCTTTGTCCAGTATATAATAACTTGCAAAGAGATTGCCCTCCTGCGGCACGTCACGCCACCAGTCGGTGATCTTGTTCACGCCGTAAATCTTTTTTGAAAGGGTGCGGCCGGTGGCGGAGACCCAAATCAGCCATATAATGACACCCAGGCCAAAAAGGAAGGCCGGCAGCATAACCAGCAGGAATTTCTTGAAGTCTCCGTCATCCTCTTCTATATAGTCGCTGCCCTTGAAGGCCTTGTCCTGAAGCTTTTCGAAAGACTTGTCGTGCTCCACATCAGGCTGGAGCATATCCTTGTCAAAGCTGGCCATCACAATTATCTTATGGGATTTGGGCATATAGCCGGCAGACGAGCACACAATCTTGCCGTCTGTAACGGATATGCTGCCTTCGAAACCGAAGGCCCATACTTTGACATTGTCGCTGGTCCACTCTTCGCCGCCTGTCTCATTTATTATAGTCACAGACGCCTCGCTTATCGGGCCTATGTTTGGGTTGACAAACATAAAGTTGAAACCGTCGTAGTCTTCGTAGCCCTGCACCAGGTTAGTGACGTCAAATTCGGCCGTCCAGACGTGGCGGCCCATACTGCCCTGCCCCCAGCAAAGTTCCACGCCGTCGCTTTTCTCCACTATGCCGCAGCGGCCCGCCTTCTCTTCAAGAGAGCGTTTCACTTTCCACCGGTTGCCTTCGCTTAGGTACTGGCGGCCGTTTTCGCTGACTTGCAGGTTAGAAACCTCCATAGGCCCGAGATTCTCCATAGGAATGTAGAATTCGGTACCTGAAGATATATTGGCGTCCCAGATCTGGGTGATGTGCGCAGATCCGTCAGCCTTTATGGCGGCCACCACCTGCACTCTGTTAATCTCCTGAGCGTCAAGAGCCAAAGCGGCCATTGCGCATATTATGAATGTCAAAATCCGTTTCATAGCGAATGAATGTATAAACACAAATGTAGAAAGAATTGGCGGCATTTGCGTACATTTGGGCACAGAAAAAGAGAGAATATGACAAGGCTTATTGTTTTTGACTTTGACGGCACGCTGGGCGATACCAAAGAGAATATTGTTAAGACTATGCAGGAGACTATGCGGCGAATGGGATTCCCTATTCCCGACGAGGCTACAATTGCCTCTACCATAGGGCTTCCGCTGGAAGATGGTTTCGTGATTATGGCGCCCGGCATCACCAGGGAAAAGTGTCTGGAGTGTGCCGCGCTGTACCGGATTGTTTTTGATGAATACAAGGCGCAGCTTCAGCCCAAGGCGTTTCCCGGTGTCATAGACACTCTGGCGGCCATCAAGGCAAAGGGAATACAGATGGCGGTGGCTTCTTCCAGGCTATCTGTGTCTTTGGATGCTTTTGTGAAGGATATGGGCCTTGGCGATTTTATAGAGTATGTGCTTGGCGTGGATTTTCAACGCAAACCCAAGCCCAATCCCGACCCGGTGCTGCAGTGCCTGGAGCACTTTGGGGTAAATGCAGATGATGCTTTGGTGGTTGGCGATATGGCTGTCGATATCAAGATGGGAGCCGCCGCAAAGTGCCGCACCTGCGGCGTAACCTGGGGCAACGGCACCCGCGAGCAACTCTCCGCTGCCGGCGCCGACTCCATCATTGACTCTATGCAAGAACTTCTTGCACTACTTTAGACTTTCTGCAGCGCAGCTTCGGCTGCGGCAGATGCCTTCGCCTGAAAGTTTTGCTCCCTGACGCTCGGTCAGTCCCCTCCCTCGCTAACGCCGGTCGCAAATCCTTTCATGCATCCGGCTCTTATCTGCCGCGACGCGTGAGGTAGGCAGCATATGCCCGAGCGATACAGCGAAGAAAAAGCTTTGCGTAGGGAACAGGGGTTCTATGTTCTCCCTGGCCCGGAGCAAAGCTTTTTCGTAGCTTAGCGAGGGCTAATCTTACGCCTGATGAGCAGGTCTTAGCAGGTCCAGAACGACTTTCACGGGGTTGAAGGTCTCTACGGGGACTTCTACGAAGAGTGTGTTCCAGTCGCTCATAGCGCCGTTCCAAAGGCCGGGCATCTCCAGCGCCTTGAGGTCGCGGCCCTGATAGCTCTTGCTGCTCATAAAGCCGGCATCGGGATCAACGCGTTTGAGCAGGTCAAACTTGCGTCCCTTACTGTCGCGAAGCAGGCACACCAGGTCCACCGGATTGAAATGGGTTGCGCCGGACATCGCCGCCATAGCCTTGGGGTCATCCTTGGGAATCTGGACGCTTTCAAGAATCTGCAGCGAAGTGCTTCCGTCCTTGCCCTCAATGATATACGGGCCGCCGCCGGGCTCGCCCTCGTTGCGCACCATCCCGCAAACACGGATGGGACGGTCCAGTTTGGCGCGCAGCGCGGCAACACGGGCCTCCAACGAAGCCGCCTTGGGCATCTTGACGCAAAGCTCACGGCTCAGGAATATTTCTATCTCGCTGCAAAGCGCCTCGCTGGGAGCATCGTCAAGACGGCGCAGATAGTCAAAAATGCGGTCGCGCAGCCTCAGCGCCTCGCCCATAAGAACGCGCTTGTATAGCGATGTGGCGGGCAGCAGCTTTTCGTGCGCAACATTGTCGATATTCTTTATGGAGACGAGCTCCGCATCCACATGATCAAGATTGTATATCAGCGCGCCGTGGCCGGCCGGGCGGAACAGCAACTCGCCGGTCTCGGTGCGGAAAGGCTCATTGTCCATATCCACAGCAATGGTGTCCGTAGCTTTGTCCTGATAGGTGAAAGTGATGTTGTAATAAACTCCGTAACGATGCTCAAATAAAGATTTAACATCGCGAAGCGCATCTTCGAACAGCTGCTTGTGCTCCGGCGAAATTGTAAACACCAGATTGCAGACGCCGTCAGCGCCACGCATATAATCGGCCGCCTCTACCAGATGCTCTGCCATAGCGGTGCGCACTTCATCTGCATAGCGGTGGAATTTCAACACGCCTTTGGGCTTGACGCCATAGCCGAGGCCGGGTTCACGCAGCATTGTGGCCAGGGTGGCCTTGCGGTATGCCGCAGAATCCTCGGGCTCTGAGAAAAGCTCCTGGGAGTAGAAGGCAAAGTCCTTGATGCGGGCAGCGAGCTTGGCTCCGGGGGCATCTGCAGGCAGATCCTCCCCTGCCTCCAACTTGTCCAAACCGGCAAACATATCCTTGAACATACGCGAAGCGGCGCCGCTGGCGGGCACAAACTTGCACTTGCCATCTACCTTGGCCGTGGAGTAATACTGAGCCGCCGCGGCAGTTTCTGCGTCCGAAAGCACCTTGATACCGTGTCCTGGAACGGCGGCACCCACAATTTTCAATGCGGGAAAACCTCTTTTGAAACGGTCTATCTGCTCTTCTACTGTCTGCAGCTTTGCGCCGCGGGCCTCTATCTGGGCAATATCCTTTTGAGTAAACATCTTTATGAGTTTTTCACGGGTTCCATATGAATTGTAATGTGCGAATCTGAGCCGAAGCGCTCTTTGAGCCGCTTTTCTATCTGTGACGTGCGTTCGTGTGCCTCTGCCAGAGTCAGGTTGCCGTCCAGGCGTATGTGGACTTCAACCGCCACCCGGTTGCCTATACGGCGGGTGCGGAGGTTGTGCGGCTCACTTACGCCGGGCGCCTCTTCTATTATGCCAAGTATCTCGTTCTCAACATCTTCAGGCAGCGACTTGTCGGTGAGTTCGCCAATTGCCGGGCCCAGCAAATCCCAGGCGACCTTCACCAACATAGCGCCCACCACAATGGATGCCAGCGGGTCCAGCACCGTCCAGCGATTGCCAAAAATGATGGCGCCGCCGATACCGATGGCCGCTGCAATGGAAGAGAGCGCGTCGCTCCGGTGGTGCCAGGCGTTGGCCACCAGCGCCTGCGATTCCAGCTTCTTGCCTTTTCTGGCGGTATATTGGAAAAGGATTTCCTTTACAACGATAGATATCAATGCAGCCCACAAAGCCAGAGTGCCGGGCACAGGAATATCCTCGCCCTGCAGCCAGGCGGCCAGTTTGGTTGAGCCGGACACGACGATACCTATGGCGGCTCCGGCAAGCGCAAGCCCTATAAAGAAAGTCGCTATAGTTTCAAACTTGCCGTGGCCATAGTCGTGCGAGGCGTCCTGAGGCCTTGCACTGATGCCCACGAACACCAGCACCACGATGTCGGTGATAAAATCCGACAACGAATGCACGGCATCGGCCACCATAGCGGCGCTGCGGCCGGCAATGCCCGCCACAAACTTAAGCGCCACCAGCAGCAGGTTCACAACCCCGCCGGCCACCGTCACCCTGGATATTTCCTTCTCGCGAGTCATAAGTGCAAATATGTTACTAAGTTAACAAAATAAAATGAAAAATGGAGGCACTGACCGCACCTCCATTTCACAAATGCGTTTTATCTCTTACGCCTCACCCAATCCCAGAGGAGCGATGGTCATACCCTGCTGGCGGATTTTGATTTCGCCGTTTTCCGACTCGAACTTGGAGATGTTGTCGCGAAGGGCCAGCAGAAGGCGCTTTGCGTGTTCGGGAGTCATCACTATGCGGCTGGCAACCTTTGGTTTGGGAATGCCTGGCATCATCTGCACAAAGTCCACGATGAATTCGCTGTGGGAATGAGTGATGACTGCAAGATTGGAGTATGTCCCTCCCGCCATTTCGGGAGCTATCTCAATGTTGATCTGCTTGGTGTTCTGATTGTCCATATCGAATGTTATTTTGCGAATGCGACGCTGCGCACCTCGCGGATTACCGTAACTTTAACCTGACCGGGATAGGTCATTTCATCTTGGATGCGGCGCGCAACCTCGTTGCTGATTTCGTCGCATTCTGCGTCGGATACCTGGTCTGCACCCACAATCACGCGCAGCTCACGGCCCGCCTGGATTGCGTATGCCTTGACAACGCCCTGATGCGATGCGGCTATGTTTTCCATATCTTTGAGACGCTTGATATAGCTCTCAATCACCTCGCGGCGGGCACCGGGACGGGAACCGGAAATGGCGTCGGCAACCAGCACGATGGGAGCAATGAGAGTTTGCATCTCAATTTCCTCGTGGTGGGCACCGATGGCGTTGCAAACCTCGGGTTTCTCCTTGCACTTTTCAGCAATCTGCATACCCACAATGGCGTGCGGCAGCTCGTATTCCTCTTCTGCCACCTTACCGATATCGTGCAACAGACCGGCACGCTTGGCAATCTTGGGATTCAGACCCAGCTCGGCCGCCAGGATTGCTGAGATGTTGGCCACCTCGCGGGAGTGCTGCAGCAGGTTCTGGCCATAGGATGAGCGGTATTTCATACGACCCACCATCTTGACCAGCTGGGAGTTGAGTCCGTGTACGCCCAGGTCTATGCAGGTGCGCTTGCCAATCTCCATAATCTCTTCGTCCAGCTGCTTCTGAACCTTGGCCACAACCTCTTCGATGCGGGCGGGATGGATACGGCCGTCGGCCACCAACTGATGCAGGGCAAGGCGGGCAACCTCGCGGCGGACGGGATCGAATGCTGAGATAAGGATGGCTTCGGGAGTGTCATCCACCACGATTTCTACACCGATGGCGGCCTCCAGAGCGCGTATGTTGCGGCCCTCACGGCCAATGATGCGGCCCTTGACCTCGTCGTTCTCAATATTGAAAACGGTGACTGCATTTTCAATGGCCACCTCGGGTGCGGTGCGCTGGATGGTGTTAATCACGATGCGCTTGGCCTCTTTGCTGGCGGTGAGACGGGCCTCGTCCATAACGTCATTGATATAGCTCATCGCCTGGGTCTTGGCCTCGGCCTTCATACTGTCCATCAGCTGCTCCTTGGCCTCTTCTGCGGTCATACCGGCCACCTCTTCAAGCTTGCGGATGGCATCGGCGCGCATTGTCTCGTATTCGTCCTTTTTCTTGTTGAGGATTTCAAGCTGATGCTGGAGATTCTCTTTGATCTGGTCGTTTTCCTTGACTTTGCGGTCAAGCTCGCCCTTCTGCTGACCAAGCTGGCTCTCTTTCTGACGGAGACGGTTTTCTACCTGGGCGATCTGGTTGTTCTTCTCTTTGATGGCCTCTTCGTGCTCGCTCTTGAGCTGCAGGAATTTCTCTTTGGCCTGGAAGATTTTCTCTTTCTTGATGTTCTCCCCCTCGATCTCGGCGTTCCTGATGATTTCATCGGCCTTCTTCTTCAAGATGGCGCGTCTGATAAGTTCGTAAACCAGGATGCCTAAGGGTGCGGCCAGAAGGGCCACTATGATGAATTGTAAAATCATTATTGTATAGTTATTATATTGGGTTCCACATATAATAACCTACAATTGCAGCAGAATATTTTATATAAAAAGGCCGCCAGTCACTGTAAGTCCAAAAATCTTGCAAGGTAAGATTTTGAGCCAACGGTATATGCCGCAAACTTCCTCCGTCCCTGAGAACCAGGAATCCCCGTTAGGGTAACCTAGGCCCGTTTTTGGCAGCCGCGACTCTTTGGAAGTTAAAAATGTTGATTTTGGCGAAGAGTATTACTAGCGGCCAGAATTTATGTATTCGTCCAGACGGCTGTCAAGTGCCTTGACACCTTCCATTATGTCTTTGACGTCGTCTTTCTGCTCAAGCGAAATATACTGCATCACAAACTCCATCAGCACTATGCTCAGAATGTCCTGCATATCCTTTGTGGAATATCTTGCTGCATACAGAGACACCTTCTCTTCTATCTTCTTCACAGACTCCCGCACCCGCTCTTCGTTTTCGGGCAGGATGTGGAAGGTGAACTTGCGCCCACCTATCGTGACTGTTATCTTCTGCTTCTCTTCCATATCTCTACATATTCAACATTGATATGCACTCGTCTATTTCCTTAATAACAGCGTTCAATCTGCGCTTTGCCCCTGCACTGTCTCCCGGTGATGCCGTAAATGCGCCTGCCAATTGTAAGCTATTCAGTTTATCTTCTAATGTCTTTATTTTTTGTTCTAATTGTATCTGTTTTTCTTTGTATTGAGCAATCTGGCCCCGGCTGGCTTCCAGCTCCTGGCGGAGGGACGCACTGCCGGCACGCTCGCTCTCGTACATCGAGATGAGCTTTTCTACCTTAGCGGAGAGCGAAGTGAAAATATCTTCGGCCATTTTATGCTTTTATTAAAATTCTGTGCACAAAATTATAAATATTCCACCAATTATCAAATTCAAAGTTTTACAATTCCTTTTCTTGTAACACCGTCTACATAAACCGTGAGAGGTTTTTCAAATTTGACAATTTTAAACCACTCGCCATCGTAATCAAGAGGCATTGCATCCAGCACTTCCTGTGCAAAAACGCCCTCTCCGGCCGAAGGGTTTATGGAGAGATAACCCACGCCCAGCGATGTCACATTCTGGAAGAAGTGGGTGCCCTGACTGGACTCGATATTGAAATCCTTGAGCGCCATTTCCACTATGACCTTGGCCTCTGAGATGTGGCCCCATTTGACCGGGACGCCCAGGTTAGGATCGGAAGAACCCCAGCGGCCGGTGCCCACGAGGATATATTCCACGCCTCGGCCCTTCATCATTGTGTTTATCTTATAAAGTTCTTCTGCAATCTCGCGAGTCTTCAACGAAGAGAATTTGTCGAACTTCATATACACAATGTACTCCAGATTCTTGATCTCACCCACCCCCAGGGCACATTCAGAGTAGATAATCGCATCGGAAACGTCTATCTTGTCCCAATCTACCTTGCTCTCGTCCAAGCTGTTGATTATGGGCCTGATTTGCAAGAAGTTGAAAATCTTGGGAGCGCCCGGCTCCACATCCATATTCACTGCGAACTCAATTTCCACGGGGCAGCGGAGCTCCTCCTCGCCTATCTTGAGCAGGTCTCGGATAATCTCAGCCAGAGGGAATGAGTTATATTTCAGGATACTGTTGAAGGTAATAACCTTGAAAGAATCGTTGAATGTCGGGCCTTCGCTGATGCGGTTGTTGGCATAGTCAAAGTTGCTGCAGACATACTTTGCGTTGCGCCAGCTGCCTATTTTGCTCACCGGCAGTTTCTCTATGTTGATGGCGTCGTCGGTAGAGGGCAGGAACTTGCCCGGGTCCAGATTAAGGGCCATAACCTCTGTCTGCGCGTCACTCACGGTGAGTTCTACGGTAGAGGTCTGCAGGGCTTTGTCGGGATAAGCCGGCGAGAATCGGAGCGTCTTGCCTCCGTCCACAACCGCCTTGCCAAGGCCCATCACCACGTTGCAGACACCCTCTTCGGGCTTTTCATAACCGATTGGATAGAGGTTGCGGCTGCGGGCCACACCGCTGAAGGTGGGCAGGAAATAGCCGTCCTGCTCGGTGCCGCACACCTCCTGCACCAGCACCGCCATACGCTCTTCGCTGAGCACATTCTGCGAGGTCTGGATATAGGCCTTTGAAGAGGCGAAATAAACCGAAGCATAAACGCTCTTGACACCGCGGATAAGCATTCGCAGCATCTGTCCGTCATCTTCGCAACGGGGAATCATATAGGTCGAATAGACCCCGGCAAACGGCTGATAATTACTGTCTTCCAGCTTAGACGACGACCTTATGGCCAGCGGACGGCGGCAGGTAGAGACAAACTTCTTAAGCTTGCTGTGAAGACTTTGCGGTATGGTGGAATTCAGGAATTCGCTTAGCAAAACTTCGTCGGAAACATCCTTCTCGATAATGTACTGCAGCGAATTTGAATTGATGAATTCTTCGAAATAGTCGGTGGATATCACCACGCTGCGCGGGATGGTGATGCGCACGCCCGGATATTTCTTGTACTGCTCGTGCTTGGCAAGGATGCCGTTCATAAACGCCAGGCCGCGGGCCTTGCCGCCGATGGTCCCCTCGCCTATCTTGGCAAAGGATATGGCATCGCTGTAAGTGGCTTCGTCAAAAGCCGCCACGATGCCCTGCCCAAGCAGTGTCCGGTATTCCTTGAGCAGACGGACAATGGCCTTGCGGTGATCTTCGGTGCTCTTGAACTGGCTGCTGTTCATACTGCGCAGAACCTTGGCGATGGGGAAAAGACCGCGGGCATACAGCCACTTGGAGAGGTTCATCTGGCTCAGGTGATACTCCAGGACATCGTCCGGCACAGTCTCTATGAGTTTCTGCATCTGATAGAGATCGTGCGCACGGCCCAGTTCCAGGCCGGTATTGGGTTCAGTGAAAATAAAGTCGCCAAATCCGAAGCTGGACAGAATCACGTGGCGCATATTCTCCAGCAGGTTCTTGCTGGTCTTGGGTATGAATCCGGCTCCCAGGGACTCGGCCAGGGACTTGAATTCCACCTGAGAGGATTGCATAATCACCGGCATCCACGGCGTCTCGCTCTTGACCAGCTTGCAGATATCCACGCCGGCATCCGACTTTTCGGTTTCGCTGCGGTCGCCCTTGTGGATAATCATTCCCAGGTCGGTGATCACGCCCAGCAGGTTATTCTTGTACTTCCGGTAGAGTTCCACCGCTTCACTGTAGTTGGTGGCCAGCAGCACTTTGGGCCGAGAGCGCTTGCGGGATATCATCTGCTGCTCGTTATAGGCATCCTTTATGAATTCGCTGTTCTGAAGAAGCAATATCCGGTATAGCTCAGGCAGATAAGAAGAATAGAACCGGAAGGAATCCTCGGCCAGCAGGATGGCCTGCACTCCGCCTTCAAGGATGTCCCGCTCTGCATTGAGCCTGTCCTCGGCTAGCTTGATGATGGCAATTATAAGGTCGGCAGTGCCGTGCCAGCAGAATATATTGTCTATAGCTTCGCAATGGCTGTCTTCTATCCTGCGGTAGATTTCCCTGGAGAAACTGGTAATCAGGAACACCGGCATATCGGGCTTCATCTGCTTTATGGTACGGGCAAAATCGAACACCGTCATCCCGCCCACATTGTACATAGTGAGCACGAAATCATACTCTTCCCCGCTCTCCAGCTTTTCAAGAGCCTCCGCCGCGCTGCTCACGCGCACAATCGCAGGCGGATTGCTCATATTCAGCTCGTTGTATTCGCTGTTGATTTGCGAGTCTATGTGACCGTCCTCTTCAAGGGTGTATCCGTCGTAACTGCTGCATACCAACAGAATCCTGTGTATGCGGTATTTCATATAATCGTGGCGCTGCTCGTCGGCAAACGTAAAGTGCTCGTAATCTACCATAGGGAAAAATATTACGCTCAAAAATAATGATATTTTGTCATTATTTTAAACCTCTGGATATCTTTGCAGTCAAATATCCGTATGAAAAAGATTATCCTGACTTTGATTTTTGCCGCAGCTGCGCTTTGCGCAACTTCTTTTACAGCAGCGGCACAGCGTAAAGCAACCGTTAAACTGGCCCTTGTTGACACCCTGACCCGCGAACCCGTTTCATATGCGGCGGCAATGCTTCTGCCCCAGGGCGACACCGTGGCCAAATACTATGCATTGGCGGGCATGGACGGCAAGGCCGAGTTTGCCAAGGTCGATTACGGCCGGTACACTCTCAAGGCAGAGTTGATGGGCTTTGAGACCCTCACCAGGCAGATTGACGTGAACAAAGGCAACATCAATCTGGGCGAGATAGCAATGAAAGAGGATTTTGAAATGCTTCAGGGCGCCACCATTTCTGCCGTGGGCAATGCCATCACCATCAAGCAGGATACGATAGAATACACGGCATCTTCTTTCAAAGTCAAGGATAACGCCGTGCTGATAGACCTGCTCAAAAAGCTGCCCGGCATCGAGGTCGGCAGTGACGGCAGCATTACTTCCGGCGGCGAGACCATCAAGAAAATCACCCTTAACGGCAAGACTTTTTTCCTGGACGACCCCAGCCTGGCCACCGAGAATATCCCTGTGAATGTGATTGAAAAGGTCAAGGTGATAGACAAGAAGTCGGAGCAGGCCCAGTTCAGCGGCATAGAAGACGACGATACCGAGAAAATCATTGATGTAAGCACCTACAAGGGGATGTTCGACGGCTGGTTCGGAAACCTTTCCGGCGGCTTGGGCCGAGACTTGCGCACAGCACCGGTGGACGGTAGCAAATTCGAACTGAAAAATGACTGGCGCTATCAGGGCAACGGCATCATAGGCCGGTTCAACGAAACCGACCAGCTGGCATTCGTGGCCAACGGCAACAACACCAACAACCGTGGCGGCTTCCAGGGCGGCGGCGGTCCTGGCGGCTTTGGCGGAATGAGGGGTATCAACGATGAATGGATGGCCGGCATCAACTACGGCACCTCCCGCGTAAAGAACCTCGAGGCCAACGTCAGCGCAGAATACGGCCAGCGCAAGAGCGACGTCCAGAGCAAGGACCACAAAATCACCTATGTGAACGACGGCGACGACCTTACGACAGATTCTGAAAGCAAGTCCAATTCCGGCAACCAGTTTGTAGAGGCAGGCGCAGAGATTAATTACACCCCCGAAGGCACCCGCGTCTTTTTCAGACCCCGCTTTAACTGGGAATGGAGTGTAAACGACCGCAGCAACGGCAACGAGACCGGAACCGGCGAAGGCGACCTATATTCAAGGCTCAACGACTCCAGGTCATTCTCATACGGACTGACTCAGAGCCGCACGGCAGACGGCCGGTTTATGGTGGGCCAGCGCATAGGCAAGCCCGGCCGCACCATAACCTTTGGCGGACGGTACAGCTTCTCCGGCAGCGAGTCCGACGCCAAAGAGTTTTCCAACACTCAATATGCCAAAGGCGACCCTACCCGCATTGACCAGTATTCCCACACAGACTCCAGAAATATGTCGCTCAACGGCAACCTGGAATACACCGAGCCCCTCTCGGAAAACTGGTTTGTGAGCGCTCGCTACCGCATAGGCTACACCCACAGCAATTCTGTAAAAAGCACCTTTGACTATGCGGGTGCCGCAGCACACACGGTAGATGACACAGACTTTGTGCACAATATGGACGACAAGGGAGATTACTCGATAGAGAATCTCTACTATAGCAGCAGCGTTGAAAACATATTCGTGAACCATCAGGCTGGTGTTATGATGCAGTATCAGAAAGACCGCAACTTCATCCAGTTCGGCGCCACGCTGCAGCCCACCTACAACGAGACCCATACCACCAAGTTTGGTGTAACCAACGATATGGACGGCGAATGGCAGTTGAACTGGTCACCTGAAGTACGTGCCCGCTACAATTTCAGCCAGACAACCAATATGCGCGCCAACTACAACGGCCGCTCGCAGCAACCTTCTACAAGCCGTATGCAGCCGATCCTGGATGTGTCCAACCCTACCGCCATCAGCACCGGTAATGCATATCTGCTGCCTTCCTTCACCCACAACGCCAGGTTGTTCTTCAACAGAAACAACAAATACACCTTCTCTTCCCTGACCACCGGCTTCTTCTTCAATTACGGTCTGAACAGCATTGTAACGGCCAGCTGGTTTGACAAAGACGGTGTAAGCTATTCCGTTCCTGTAAATGCGAAGAAACCTTCGCAGTCATACAATATGTTCCTGTCATACAACACGCCCATTGCCAAGTCTAGCTTCTCCATCGCCTCCAACACCTCTGCCAACCTGACCAATGCAGTCAGCTACCAGAACATAGAGGCACGCGATGGCCTAAATGCAGAAACTTTCGTTTATGAAGAGTTTATGAAGGACTTCTGGGGCGTAACTGGCGACGGTAAAGTAGACCCCACCGGCAGCAGATTCTACGGCGAAGAGAGCGGCTTTGGAGAGAGCAAGACCACTGCATATACCCTGGCAGAAGATTTGAGCTTCCGCTATAACGGCGACAATCTGTACGCCTCCGTTGGCGGCAGAGTTCGCTATAACAATGCCATATATTCCCTGAATTCAGCCGCTGACAAGCACACCCTTGACAATTCCATTCTGGGTTCATTCGTTTGGACACTCTGGAACAGCCTTGAGCTGAGCAGCGACGCCACATACACCTTCTATCGCGGCTACACCTCAGGCTACAACGATCCGGAATTCATCTGGAATGCGGGCGTAAGCTACAGGCTCGGTCCCGTTTCCCTGGCAGTGAATGCATATGACCTGCTGGAGCAGAGCAAGAGCATCTCCCGCACAATGAACGAGAACTACCTGCAGGACAGCTGGAGCAACCGTCTTGGCCGCTACATCATATTCAAGCTCACCTACACCTTTGGTACTTTCAAGAACCAGAGAGGCGGTGACCGCGGCGGCTTCGGCGGCCGCGGAGGTTTTGGAGGAGGTGGATTCGGCGGCGGCCGCGGCGGATTCGGAGGCGGCCCCAGATTCTAATCGCACTTCGCTTTTAACCGCAAAAAAAGCTTAGCTCCGGGCCAGGGAGAACATAGAACCCCTGTTCCCTACGCTAAGCTTTTTTTCGCTTATTGCGAAGTGCTAAAACAGCGCGAACAGTTGCACGGCCAGGATGCCCAGGTAGTTGCCAACGGCAAAGCCGATGATGCCGACAGTGATGCCGGGAACCAGCACCTTGGGATTCTTCATTGCAGACACCATCATAGGCACGAAGGGCGGCGAGTTGATCAGCGAAACGCTGGTAACAATCATCATATCCGCCTCTATCTTCAGCAGTTTTGAGATCAGCAGCTGAATGAGCAGTGAACCGAAAATGATGCAGACAAGGAACAGCAAAGTGTAGAGTTCCTGGCCAAAGCTCAGTTTGGTGACGTCGGCCATCGAAGCCACGGCCAAAGAAAAAATATAAATCAGGTAAAGACCTGCATTATAACTGTGCGTGAGTTTGCGCACCGGCTTGAGGAACGATGCCGCGATGGCAAGAGTCGTGAGTGAAAGTATGAACACGGGCATAAACCAGCCAGCGCCAAAAGATCCGGTCACAGTCTTGAGGCTTATGGCGTCACCTTTTATAAGCCCTATTACGACCCCTACTATTGCCACTACGAGCACCGAGAGAAGCAGGCAGCAAATCACCGCCAGCATTATCTTGGCAAGCTGCACAATCCCGGAGCGGGTCCAGATACCATCATAGCCCTGCTTCTCCAGTACGGCCGAATCGGACTGTCCTTCGGTTCCTTCCTGGGCTTTGACAGAAGTGTGCGGCAGAACCTTCCTGAACCATTTGATCCCTATGCTGAGCAGAAATACAAAATACAGGAAGCAAATGAGCATATCATAAGAGTTGAGCAGCACATAGCGTTCGCTGGGGAAATCCAGCGCCTGCTTCAAGGCAGCCATATTTATGGTGCCGCCGGTTTCGCATCCCACCAGCAGACCTGCAACCTTTGGTCCGTCTGCAATCTTGCTGCCGAACAGCAGATAACCGACTACAGTTGCCACTATCACTGCCACCAGACCGGCGATGAGTGACTTGCCTATACCCTTCATATCCTTCAGGTTGAACTGGCAGCCGAAGAGCATCATAGGCAACGCCAGCGGAATCATCACAGTGGTGACCGTATCCTTGAAGGACATTGTGGTTTCATTGTTAAGGCCTGGAATCTGGCCTATCAGAACACCGATAATATAAAGCAGCAGGATCGGCCCTATTTTGCCGAAGAAGCTGACCTTGGTGCAAAGCTTGACCACCAGGGCCGGCATAAAGATGAAAATCAGGGCGTAAATAATTATAGATATCATATTGACTGATTATGCAAGTACCACAAAAAATATGTACGCAGCGTACAGGAGTATAAAAATGAAACCCTTGTAACGGGACAGTTCGTTGCGTTTGGGAAGAAGGGCGCTGAGATACAGCAGTATCGCAACAAGAATCAGAATTATGAATCCGTCAAACTGTGCCGTGTCCACGATAAGCGGGCGCACCAGAGAACTGCAGCCCAGTATCAGCAGGATATTGCTCACATTGGAGCCAAGGATATTTCCAAGGGCCAGCTGGTTGCGCTTTTTCGCCGCCGCCACTATGCAGGTCACCAGTTCTGGCAGAGAGGTACCGCCGGCCATAAAGGTCACAGCTATCACAGTCTCAGATACCTTCAGCGCCCTTGCAATCTCGCAGCCCTTGTCTACAAAGAGTTTCCCACCAACCGCCAAGGCGGCAATGCCGGCAATCACCATTAAAATAAGAAGCCATAGCGGCTTGGCCTTGCCTCCTTCGGAATCGGCCTCTTCTGATTTATTACCGTTTCGGAATGTCATATAAAGATAACCGGCAAACAGCAGCAGGAACAACCCGCCTTCGAGACGGGAAATCACCGGAGACTCAGCAGGACGGATTGCTATTGGCAGATATGCAAACAGCAAAAGTATTACGGAGGCAAGTGTATTCAGATGCATATCGCGGCGCAGATTGTCCCGGGTGAACAATATCGGGTTAATCATTGCCGTTATGCCAAGTATCACCAGTGTGTTGAACATATTGCTGCCGGTGACATTACCTATGGCAATTTCGGCACTGCCGCGAAGGCTGCCCAGCAGGCTGACCGTGAACTCCGGCATAGAGGTGCCGATGCCGACAATGCAGACACCTATTACAAATTCGGATACTTTATAGCGTTTTGCTATTCCGCTGGCGCCGTCAACCAACCAGGATGCTCCCAAAAGAGTGAGAGCCACGCCAACTATAAACCACACATACATCATAACGATAGCAAATTATCATACTAAATTACGAATTATTTGCATAAGACGCAAAAATTCAATCGCCAAGGCGCCGTCAACTTACAATTTGTAAGGTGTTGAAAAGTGCGTTCAAAACTATTTGGATGCACTTTTATTTGTTATTTAAATAAAACATATATATTTGCGGTTGAAAATTGCAACAACAAACAACAAATAACACCTACACTTATGACAGCAAAAGAGTATGCAGACAAGCTAATGGCCGATGTCATTGCCAAGAACCCCGGTGAGAATGAGTTCCATCAGGCGGTCAGGGAGGTCGTAGAGAGTGTCGCTCCTATGATCGTAGAAAACCCTCAGCTACTTAAACTGAAAGTTATGGAGCGCATCGTTGAGCCCGAGCGCGTGGTTATGTTCCGCGTTCCCTGGGTTTCCGATTCCGGTGAAGTTATGATAAACAAAGGTTACCGCATCCAGATGAACAGCGCCATAGGCCCTTACAAGGGCGGCGTCCGTTTCCACCCCAGCGTAAACCTCTCTATTTTGAAATTCCTTGCATTTGAGCAGACATTCAAAAACAGCCTCACCACCCTCCCTATGGGCGGCGGCAAGGGCGGCAGCGACTTTGACCCCAAAGGCAAATCAGATATGGAGGTTATGCGCTTCTGCCAGAGCTTCATCACAGAACTCTATCGTCATATCGGCCCCGACACCGACGTACCGGCAGGTGATATCGGCGTAGGCGGCCGCGAGGTGGCATATATGTTCGGTCAGTACAAGCGTCTGGCCAACGAATTCACCGGCACATTCACCGGCAAGGGCCTGAGTTTTGGCGGTTCGCTGATCCGTCCCGAGGCCACCGGCTATGGCGCCTGCTATTTTGGCCAGGCTATGCTGGCAACCCGCGGCGAGAGCTACAAGGGCAAGACTGTGGCCATTTCCGGCAGTGGAAACGTGGCTCAGTATGCAGCCCAGAAAGCCACCGCACTGGGTGCAAAGGTCGTTACCCTCTCCGACTCAAACGGTTTCATATATGATCCCGACGGCATCGACGAAGAAAAACTGAAATATGTATTCCTGCTGAAGAACGTACAGAGAGGCCGTATCCGCGAATATGCAGAGAAGTATCCTTCTGCAACATACACTGCCAACGAGCGCCCCTGGAGCGTGAAGTGCGACATCGCAATGCCTTGCGCCACCCAGAACGAGCTTAACGCAGAGCAGGCAGAGTTGCTGCTCAAGAACGGATGCAAGTGCGTGGTAGAGGGCGCCAATATGCCCACCACTCCCGAAGCTATCGCCAAATTCCAGGCAGCCAAGATCCTCTACTCTCCCGGAAAGGCATCCAACGCCGGCGGCGTGGCAACTTCAGGTCTGGAGATGACCCAGAACTCAATGCGGCTGGGATGGAGCAAAGAAGAGGTGGATGAGAAACTTAAAGGAATTATGGCCAACATCCACTCCCGCTGCGTAGAATACGGCACCGAGCCCGACGGCTACATCAACTACGTCAAGGGCGCCAACATCGCCGGCTTTATGAAAGTAGCCGACGCTATGCTCGCCCAGGGTATTGTATAGTATCGGCTCATACTGCCCTGAGCGATTTTGCGAAGAATATGTTTGCGTAGGGAACAGGCGCGACGAGCCGACTGGCCCGAAGCAAAGCATATTCGGAGCCTTAGCGAAGGGCAGCAAAAAAGAGGTGATCCAAACGGGTCACCTCTTTTTGCATTGTATATCGTATCTAGAGATTACTCGGCTTTCTCCTCGCAGCCATCTGCCTTGTCGCATTTGGCGCAATCATCTTCACTGCAGCAACCCTCTTCCTTTTCGCAGCAGCCTTCCTGTTGATTGCAGCATTCTTTCTGCTCGCACTCACCGGGGCAAAGCATATGCTTGAGGTTGCAAAGGCCTTTCTTGATGCTGGCCATAGGGCACATACCCATACTGGGGTTGTCCTGCTCTACGATGATCCACTTGCTGTGGGCATCCTTGAAAGCATCAATCAAACTCTGGACATCCTGCATACCGCAGCCCAGGGGACGGAACTCAAACACAGTCTTGGGAGCCTCCTCTTCTTTCTCTATACCGATAAGAGCATACGGATCACCCTCTTTCTCGCCTTCGAAATAATAGTCCTTGAAGTGAACCACGGGAGAGCGGTCGGTATACTTGCGGAGATATTCGGCGGGATCTATGCCGGAATACTTGACCCAGCAGAGGTCGAGCTCTGTCTGAAGCAGGTCGGCGGGAACGGTGCTGTAGATATAATCCAGTCCGTAGGAACCGTCTTCAAGAGTCTTGAACTCGAAATCGTGGTTGTGATAGAGCAGAGTCATACCGGCAGCCTTCACCTTCTTTGCAAGCTCTGCGATTGCGGCAACGGTGGGCTCAAACTGGTCGGTGCCGGGACGCAGATCTTCGGGAAGATAGGGCACAGCCAGATACTGGCAGCCGATGGCCTTGTAGGTCTTGATGACGCCGTCGATGTCAGCCATCATATCGGCCAGGGGCACGTGTGCAGAGATGGGGTTGAGTTCCAGTTCATCGCACCAGGCCTTTACCTGTTCGGGAGTATTGCCGAAAAGGCCGGCGAATTCCACACCGTCATAACCCATTTCCTTGATGGCCTTGAGGGTGCCGTAGAAATCCTGCTCCATATTGTCGCGAACGCTGTAAAGCTGAACGCCGACGGGGATTTTTTCTTCTTTGGGAGCGCTCTTGCAGCCAAACAGCACAACTGCAGCAAGAGCGACAATCACTAAACTTTTAAGTGTTTTCATTGTAATATGGTTATCAGTTAGAATAGACAACTTAAAATATGCCCAAAATTAGTAATTATTTTCGTTAAAAAGGCGCTCATAAGGCGAAGAATTACTACTTTAGCCGAGTGAAAAATTTTAAGCGATGATAGTAATGAAATTTGGCGGCACTTCCATCGCAGATGCGGCCGCAATCAAAAGGACAATCTCCATCATCACCAAGAAAATGCGCAGCAAACCTGTTGTGGTGGTATCTGCCTGCTCCGGCATTACCAATTTGCTGCACCAGTTGGTGGACTTCACAGAACAGGGTGACAAGGAGCACAGCGAACAAATTATAAGTTCCATAAAAGACCGTCACAAAGACACTGTAGACGGGCTTGCCTCTATGGTAGACCCCAAGCGCCCCACCCCGGACACTACAGATATTAACCAAAAAATAGACAATCTGTGCAACTCTCTGTGGACTCTGTCCAAGGCCCATATGGGTGGCCAGATTCCCGATGCCGACAAAGCCTATATGATATCTATGGGTGAGTATCTCTCCAGCAATATCGTCTGCTTTATGATGAATGCATTCGGCCTTAAGACCGCCTGGATAGATGCCCGCCACTTTATGATTACGTCGCGCAACTATCTATGCGCCACCGCCGACATCCCGGAGGTCACCAAACGCGCCAACAGCATAATAGACAAGGCGTTCAAAAATGCCGACGCCGTTATTACCCAGGGCTTTATGGGCGTCACCATAGAGGGCGACCCCACCATTATGGGGCGCGGCAGCAGCGACTATTCGGCATCCCTGCTGGGTATGGTGCTGGACGCCGACCGCATTGAAATCTGGACCGATGTAGACGGCATCTGCACCGCCGACCCCAACATTGTGCCGGAGGCCAAGGGCATCAATAAACTCTCTTACGAAGAGGCAGCCGAGCTGGCCCGTTTCGGAGCCAAGGTCCTCCACCCTCTCTCCATCGAGCCCGCAGCCGGCAAGAATATTCCGCTGTATGTACTCAACTCTATGAATCCCGACGGAGAAGGCACCGTGGTTATGAACAGCCAGTGCATCTTTGACGGAGTCAAGAGCATCTCATATAACGAAAACATTAGGGTGATAAACATTTACTCGCCCAAGATGATCAACACCACTGGCTCCCTTACAAGAATCTTCTCTATCTTTGAGAAGCACGGCGTTTCGGTGGATATGATCAGCACCTCAGAGGCCAGCGTATCCGTCACTGTAGATGCCAAGGCGCCTATAGATCCTGTCGTGGCAGAGCTCTCCAAGATTGGCAACATCACCGTGGACCGCGACAAGAGCCAGGTGAGCATCATAGGCAAGAACATCATAGGTGTCAAGGGCGCCGTGGCAGCGGTATTCGAGGCGGTGAGTGACAGTAAGATTTATATGATGTCCCAGGGCTCCTCTTTCCTGAACCTGAGTATTGTGGTGGACAGGCCAGAAATGATGACCGTTATCCGCAATCTGCACAAAACATTCTTCGAAAATGGCAATTAAGGTTGTTATAAGCGGCTATGGCAAGATGGGCCATATGATAGAGGACGTGCTGGGGCGCCGCGGAATAGAATGCGCCCTGTGCAGCGAAGATATCACCGCCACTCCAAAAGAACTGGCGCGTGAGTGCGTCTGCATAGATTTCACACAGCCAGACGCCATCCGCGCCAACTACAAGTTTCTCGCAGAGAACTTCAAGGCGACGGTGATTGGCACCACCGGCTGGAATGACATCAAAGACGATGTGGTCGCATATTTTGAAAAGTGCGGCGCCACGATGATTTACGCTTCTAACTTTTCAATAGGCGTGAACATACTGTTCAGGACGGCGGCATATCTGTCCCGTCTGGCGGCCGGCCACGGCGACTACAGCACTACAATAGAAGAGATCCACCATATCCACAAACTTGACGCCCCCAGCGGCACCGCCATTTCCCTTGGAAAGATTGTGGACGAGAATGGCGGATTCAACACTCAAATCACTTCACAGCGCATTGGCGAGGTTCCGGGCATCCATACCCTGACCCTTACCGGCAGCTGCGACAAAATCACCCTCAGCCACGAAGCCTTCTCCCGCGAAGGGCTGGCGCAGGGCGCCGTAGAAGCGGCTCTTATGACAGAGCGCGTGAGCGGTGTACACGAATTCAAGGACTTACTTTTTAATTCAGAAGCTTTATGAACAATTTGAAACTGCAAGGCTGCGGAACCGCACTCATCACCCCCTTCAAGAACGAGGAGGTCGACTACAAAGCTTTTGAAAATCTAGTCAAATCGCAGATAGAGGCGGGTATCCATTTCCTGGTGCCGCTGGGCACCACCGGCGAGACCCCCTGCCTGCTGGACCAGGAGCGCATCAAGCTGCTGCAGATAGCCAAAGAGCACGCTGCCGGCCGCCCCGTGATGGTGGGTGTGGGCACCAACTCCATAGTGATGACCCGCAACAACATCGAGGTCCTGACGCCATACGATCCCGATGCCTTTCTGGTGGTGACTCCCTATTACAATAAACCCTCTCAAGACGGACTGTTCTCATATTTCACCGCCGTGGCAGATTTTGCCCCGAGGCCGGTTGTGCTCTACAACGTTCCGGGCCGTACCGGTGTGAATATCAGCGCCGACACCACCCTGCGTCTGGCTGAGCATCCCAACATTATTGCAGTTAAGGAGGCTTCCGGCAACTATGACCAGATATCCAAGATAATTGCCCACGCACCCGAAGGCTTTGCCGTGCTCAGCGGCAACGACGACGAAACCCTGAGTCTGATGGCCACCGGTGCCGCCGGCGTAATCAGCGTGGCTTCCAATATAGTTCCGCGCGAGATGGTGGCTATGACCGAGGCAATGCTCCGCGGCGACCTGGCGGCTGCCCGTCCCATCCATCACCGTCTGTTTGACCTGTTCAAGAACTGCTTCGTGGAGAGCAACCCCATCCCCGCAAAGGCAGCCCTCTATCTGATGGGTATGATACAGAACGAACTCCGCCTGCCGCTGGTTCCGGCGCAGGAGAGCACAATGCAACTTATGGAAAAGACTCTTAAAGACCTTAATCTGATATAATATGAAAAAGATAAGAGCAGCCGTAGTGGGCTACGGCAATATCGGCAGATATGCCATAGAGGCACTGCAGGCGGCAGAGGATTTCGAGATTGCGGGCGTGGTGCGCCGCAACGCATCGCAGGTTCCCGCCGAACTGGCCGGCATCAAGGTGGTTTCTTCTCTGAAAGAGCTTGACAGCGTGGATGTGGCCATCCTGGCAACCCCCACCCGCAAGGTAGAAGAATATGCGCTGGAGGCCCTCGCAATGGGCATCAACACAGTGGACAGTTTTGACATCCACACCAAAATTCCCGCATTGCACGCAACCCTTAAGGCCGCCGCAGAAAAAGCCGGCAAGGCCTGCATTATATCGGCCGGATGGGATCCGGGCACAGACTCTATGGTCCGCGCCATACTGGAGGCCTGCGCCCCCAAAGGCCTCACCTACACCAATTTCGGCCCCGGTATGAGTATGGGCCACTCTGTGGCAGTCAAGGCCATAGAGGGTGTAGAAGACGCCCTGTCTATGACAATTCCCACCGGACAGGGAGTCCACCGCCGTATGGTTTATGTGCAGGTTAAACCCGGTTTCGATTTTAACAAAATCGCCGCCGCCGTGAAGGCCGATCCCTATTTCGCTTCCGACGAAACCCACGTATTCCAGGTAGAGAGCGTAGATGCAGTGAAGGATATGGGCCACGGCGTCAATCTGGTGCGCAAGGGCGTATCGGGCAAAACACAGAACCAGAACTTCCAGTTCAAGATGAGCATAAACAATCCCGCTCTCACCGGGCAGATTCTGGTCTCTGCCGCCCGCGCCGTATTGCGCCAGAAACCCGGCTGCTACACTATGATAGAGATTCCGCCGGTGGACCTTCTGCCGGGCGACCGCGACCGTTGGATAAGCCATATCGTTTAGTATGAAAGTGGACACTTCTCGCAAAGGCTACAAGTGGGAAGTGGTGATGCTTCTCTGGGTGGCCTTTTTCCTGAATCAGGCCGACAGGCAAGCATTCAATATAGTGCTGCCGCAAATCCAGCAGCACCTGGGGGCGTCAGACAGCACAATGGGGCTGCTCTCTACCCTGTTCAACGTATTTTACGCCATAGTGGTGCCCTTTGCGGGATACTATGCCGATCGGTTGAGCCGCAGCCGCCAGATCTGGATCAGCGTGCTCATTTTCAGCACCGCCACCCTTCTGACCGGCTTCTCGGGCGGCATTTTCTCACTGATTCTGTTCCGCTGCTTCGGTATGGGACTGGGACAGGGTATGTTTGGCCCAACCTACACCGGCATCATTGCTAGTTATCACGATTCCAGCACCCGCGCCAGGGCGATGTCGCTGCACCAGACCTCCTACTATCTGGGCGTGATCACCTGCGGTTTTCTGGCGGGATGGCTGGCAGAGAATTTTGGCTGGAAATATGCGTTTTTCCTCTTCGGCGGACTGGGTATAGTATTTACTGCAGTGCTGGCGGCAAGGCTCAAGGATAAGCCCGCCGACCCCGCGCAGGCTGCCGTCAAGGCAGATTCGCCTTCCCTGCCCTCTGCCATAGCGGCATTTTTCAAGGTGCCCACCGCCGTATGTATGCTGGTTGCCTACTGCGGCCTGATCTTTGGCTTGAACGGCTATCTGACCTGGATGCCGAAGTATATGAAAGATACATTCGACCTGAGCCTCTCTTCGGCCGGATTCCATTCGATGTTCTGGACACACGCAGCAGCATTTATAGGCGTGCTGGCGGCTGGCATCATCTCCGACAGGATTGCCGCTGCAAACGGCGGCCGCAAAAACCGCCTGCTGGTACAGGCGGCCGGCCTGCTGCTGGCATCGCCCTGCATTGTTTTGATGGGCGTTTCCCACAGCTTTGTGCAGGTCTGCGCCGCGCTGGCCGGATTCGGCTTTTTCAGGGCCTTTTTCGATGCCGGGACCTACGCGGTGCTCTATGACGTGATTGACGCCAAATACTACTCCCTGTCGTCTGCCATACTCATTCTGTTCGGCTTTGGCATAGGTTCCCTGGCCCCCTGGATACTGGGCATCATCAGCGACAACTTTGGCCTCTCCGGCGGCATCGCATCACTGGCAGCCGTCTGGGTTGTGGCCAGCCTCGCCCTGATATTGGCCCGCATAGCCTTCTTTGAAAAGGACGCAAAAAAGATACAGCAATGAAACAGACAGAGCAGAGTTCATTGTATTCAGACCTGGATAAAATGTCCACTCTGGAGTTACTGGAGGGCATAAACACAGAAGATTGCAAAGTGCCGCAGATTGTGGCCGGCTGCATTCCGCAGATATCACTGCTGGTAGACGGTATCGTGGAAAGGATGCGCCGAGGCGGCCGTGTATTCTATATAGGCGCCGGCACTAGCGGCCGCATTGGCATCACCGACGCCTCCGAAATTTTTCCAACCTACGGGCTTGACGATGCCTTCATAGGCATTATTGCAGGCGGCGACGGGGCCATCCGCAGGGCCGTGGAAGGAGCCGAAGACAACCGCCGTCAGGGCTGGGAAGATGTCCAGGCCTTCAATCCTACCCCAAACGACACAATAGTGGGCATAACCGCCTCTGGCGGAGCCCCGTACGTGCTGGGGGCGCTGCGTCACGCCCGCGACATCGGAATGCTGACAGCCTGCATCTCGTGCAACCAGGACGCCCCTTCTAAAAAGGTAGCCGAAATTCCCATAATCGCCGTGGTAGGCCCAGAGTTCGTGACGGGGAGCACCCGTATGAAGGCGGGCACAGCCACCAAGTTGATCCTGAATATGATTTCCACCTCAGTAATGATTCGCCTGGGCCACGTAAAAGGCAACCGAATGGTGGATATGCAGCTCACCAACAAGAAACTGGTGGACCGCGGCACCCGTATGATTATGGCGGAAACCGGCATCAGTGACTACGAAAAAGCCAAGGCTCTGCTTCTGGAGCACGGTAGCGTCCGCGCCGTCATAGACGAAATAACCGACCGCTGAGATCAGCGGCCGGTTATTCAGAATTAATCTATTTGAATAGTGGTTATTCGGGGAGGATATCCGCCTCGAGACCTATGCGGTAGAGATTGATACCATCTGCTGCCATGTATGCCACATAACAGTTTTCCCCAGTCTTGTCAAACTGCATATAAAATGCAGAAGTGCTTAATGCCGGGTTATCGACTTCGAATGTATTCCATTGCAAATTATCATCGAGATATGCAAAAACGGGAGCACCTTTACCTTTTTCCGTATCATAAACAGATACTACAAGACCATCGATAGGGTTGACAGCCATACCATAGTCTTCCTCGGCACCGGTAGACAGGATGGAAATTGCCGAACTTCCAGCGCCGTAGGGTTTGAGTGTACCTGCATTCTGATCGACAGTATAGACCTGCATTGAATTATCTCCTGCATTGACGACTGCAAGCACATAAAGTGTCCCATTGGGACCAAGCTTCATTTGCAGATTGCTGCCGATACCGTAAGGTGCATTGTCAGGAATAAAATTATCAACAATGGTCTTAAGAGTTCCGTCTGCATTTACTTCATGCACATAATATCCGAATTGATTGAACGAAGAAACAATATAGATTTTCCCATCGTTCTCTACGGCACAGGATGTATAATACATGCCAGAAGTAGTCGTCGCTCCTGAACCATATGCAGGAATAGATCCCGTGACAATGACTGTGGACCAACTTTCACCATTGGCTGAGGCATAATTCATAGTGCGGTAATCAGCCTGATTCTTTGTGTTTCCGCACCAAAATATTACCGGTTTGCTGCTTGTGGGATCAACATAGAACGGATAAGCATAGCTCGTGTTGGCATTGTGTGTAAGACCACAACCGGCCTCACCTATCAGAGTCCAGGCTGCGTCAAGTTTTTTAACTGTGGGTTTAGACGCCACTTCGCCGGCAAGATACTTGACATAGGTTGTGCCGTCTTTGGCAAAAGCGACCTGTGGTTTGGATGCACTTCTACCACTCGCATCTGCAATGCCTGTAGGTCCCACCATCTCAAAAGCACTTCCATTCCACTTGGCAAGAGACACGCCCCAGTTGCCTTCGCCTTCGAGTTTTCTGGTATATGCGAAATAAGGCAGATTGTCGTTGGGATTTAAGGTCATTGATAAGTCATTCATTGTACCTTCTGCATAAACTCCAAGTTTAGAGACCACATAGTTGAGGATCTTGCCGACTTTGAGCACATACTTGGCAGTAGCGCCGTCCACAGAGTCGGTCACTGTAATGTCAATCGGGAAGTTGGTATCCACCTTAATGGAAGAGCCGCTGGCAACAGTTTCGTTGTTGACTTTGATGACATCGTTGAAACCGGCCTCGACTGTCACGGTGAGCTCCTGGCGGAAAGCCTCGCCGGGCACGCGGACAACCATCTCGGAAGCGATGGCATCGGGAGTGACATCCTCAGCAAGAAGAGAGTTGTCGGCAGCCTTGAAAGATACGCCCAGGAGTTCTGCCTTCTGGTCGTTGGAAATGACCTTGATGATATACTCGGTGGTCATTGCAGAGACCTCGTCGGCAACAATCACTTTTGTACCGTCGGCAATGGCCACTGAAGTCTCGCCGCTGGTTACGGGGGTGCCTCCGATAGTCACCACGTCATAGTCGGTAACCTTGAAGGTCGGGGTAAAAGAGTTGGAAGTAACAGATGTAGGGATTACCACGGTAATGGTCTTTGCAGCGGCATCGATAGTGCCGGCAATGCTTGAAGAGAGGGAGAATGCGGTAAGTTCGCACTTTCCGTCGGGTTTGTCCTTAGGTGTACAGGATACTGCCACCATAACCACAGCCATAATGCAGGCTGCAAGAGAAATAAGTTTTTTCATCTTGACGGTTGTTAATAAAGATTATAATTGTTTATAAATGAATTCACTTCTTTTCTTATTGGGACCGGGCACGCCCAACACCATATCGGGCACGCTGGTTCCGCTAAGACGGAGCGTTAAGGTATTATCTTTATTCGGGTCATAATCGGCCGGTTTATACCAAATAACCCTGATAGGCATAACATATGTCCCCGGCTCGAACGTGATTGGGCTGCGGTGGCTGGGCTGAATCTTGAAATCCACCCCTTCTTCCAGACCGTCTCCCACAATGGTTTCATACTCCACGGTAATGGGTTCGGTGAAATAGTTTTTACTGGCGCTTATCACCACGCGTATCTCTGTGAGGATATTGTCCAGCGTACGGTCTATAACCATAGTGGTCTGGCCGTTGTTGTCTTCTATGCGGGCAAACGGAGTGTC
The DNA here is from genome assembly GCA_017428035.1 of Bacteroidales bacterium. Classification (GTDB taxonomy): domain Bacteria; phylum Bacteroidota; class Bacteroidia; order Bacteroidales; family UBA932; genus Equibacterium. The sequence continues at coordinate 68,654 of JAFRRR010000127.1, forward strand.
AAAAAAGATCTCCTCGTGCTTCTGGCAGGAAGCAAGCAGTGCCAACGATATCAGCAACGCGAATATTAATCTATTCTTCTTCATAACCGGGGTTTTGTTTCATAGAATCGTTTGACTGCATCTCCAGTTGGGCGATGGGGAGTGCATATCTGTAGTCTGGATATTCCAGCTTGGTAAGTGTTGACGATGTTGTGGCGGAACGCACGATGTCTTCGCCGCGGCGCTTCAGGTCAAAGAAACGGTGTCCCTCAAAGCAAAGCTCTTTGTTGCGCTCATCCTGTATTAACTTGTCCAAGCCGTCGGCTCCGGAGTAGTTGAGCACTATCTCAGAAGGATTCTTGCCAAGGGCGCGGGCTCTCAGAGCCTTTACATCATCGGCTGCGGCGTTCAGGTCTCCCCCACTCAGGCACAGCGCTTCTGCGTGAATCAGGTACATCTCCGAAACCCTGAGCACAAAATGGTCGCAGCGGCGGTTCTCTTTCTTGGATTCACCCGCCTTTACGGGCAGATACTTGCAGATGGCCGTGTATACCTTCCCAACATATTCATCGCCGTCTTCCTTCTCTCCCACATAGGTAAACAATTCCTTGCGGATGTCACCGCTCTGGAAGGAGGCCAGGAAAGTAGCGTCAGGAGCCGCCTCCTGCTGAGAGAGCGGGCTGCAGAAGTTGCGCATACTGTTGCCGCTGTCGTATGTGTTCAGCCTGAAGATGGCCTCTCCGGGGAAATTCTGCGCCTTGCGGAACATATCCACATATTCGCCGCGGGGCGTCAATGGCACAACGTCCATAACCTCCTTGGCACAGGCGGCGGCATTCTCATAGTCTTTCATATAGAGATAAACGCGCGCCAGAAGTGCCTTGCAGGCCAAGCCGGAAATGTATGTGGGAGTGCGGGCGGCATCGTCACCAAAGCATTCAATGCCTTTCTTCAGGTCAGCTATTATCTGATCATAGCACTTCTTCATTGTGTCGCGGGGCAGTTCAGCATCGAAGCCCGGGATATAATTGATGGCGACCACGCCCATATGCGAGGCATCTGCAGTGTAGTCATAGGGCATCGCATAAACATTGCACAGGTTGAAGATTGCCAACGCGCGGGCAAAGTATGCATAGCCGAAATGGCGGTTGATTATATCGGCCGACTCGGGGAAACTCTTTAACAGTTGTTCGCCGTAAAACAGGATGTTATTGGCGTTGGTGCAAACTTCGTAGGCGTGCTTCCAGAAGTTATACGGATAGCCGGAGTTGTCGGCTGGCATACTTCTGAAGTCATACACCAGCTGAATAGCCTCTGAAGAATTGACGCGATACAAGAAGATATTGTCGGCGGGAAGTTCGCCCAGGCGGATGTAATCGTCGTCGTAGAGCTCGGTCACAAGGCGGTGAAGGCCAAGGCCGGCCGCCTGGAGTCCGTCTATATCGGCAAAGAAGCCTGATATGGTGCTCTTGCCCAAAGTCTCAACGTTCAGGAACGATGTGCAGCCCGCAATGGAGAGGCTGGCAGCGATTATTATGAAAAGCTTTTTCATTGTCGTCAGAAATTAAGAATGAGTTGGGCAGAAACGCTGCGGGTCAGACCGCCTGGGAAACGCATAGTCTTGTAGCTGTTGCGAGTGCGGCTCTGGTCCGGAGTCCACATATAAACATTGTCGCCTATGATAGAAGCGGTGGCACTGCTCAGCGAGAGTTTGTTGCAGAAGGACTTGGGGATATTGTAGGTCACCACCAGGTTCTTCAGCTGCAGACTAGTCTTGCTGTAAAGGAAACGGGTAGATGAGCGGCTGGCGCCGGTGGATTCCTTGTAAATGGGCTTGGGATTGTTGGAGACGTCTCCGGGTTCTTTCCAATAGTCCAGCTCCTCCACCACAGTGTTGAAACTGATAATATCGTAGCCGTCCTGCCCGTAGCTTCTGAAATCCCAGCCGCCAAGGGTATAGGTAAAGAACGCAACGAACGTGAAATCACGCCAGGTGAATATGTTTCGCATACCGCCCCTCAGGTTGGGCTCCTTGCTGTACTGAGGCAGAAGCACGCGGTTGTTGTAGTCAAAGACGAATGTCACATTGCCGTCGGCATCCAGCCACATAGGAGCGCCGGTAGAGGGATCCACTCCGGCCCAGCGGCTAAGCCACCAGGCATCCTTGCTGGCATTTTCCATCCATACATAATCGAAAAATCCGGTGTGGGTTCCCTTGTATAGCTTGCGGATTATGTTGCGGTTCACTGAGCCGTTGAAGTCGGTGGTCCATTTGAATTCGGGAGTATCGATATTGCGGGTATTCAAGTGTATTTCAAAACCTTGGTTTTCCATTTCGCCCACATTGCGGGTCACCTTGCCCTCTGTGATAATGGAAGAAACGCGTCCGTCGTAAAGCAGGTTCTTGGTGTATTTGTCATACCACTCCAACTGCAGGTCGATGCGGTCGTTGAACAAGCCCAAATCCAGGCCGACATTTGTGATGTAGGTTGTTTCCCAGCTCAGACCCGGGTTGGGAGCCGAGCCCTGGGTTGCACCCATCAGCCCGCCGTAGTATGATCCGCTGCCATAGGTATATGTACCGTAGGCTGCGCCCGAATCAACTCTGGAATTGCCGCTGTTGCCGTAGCTCGTCTTGATTTTGAGACGGTTGATAAACGGCACGTTAAAGAATGCCTCGTTGTGTACGTTCCACGAGAGGCCCACAGAAGTGAAATCTCCCCAGCGGGCATAGGTACTGAAGCCCGATTTGCCCTGCCTGCGATATGAGGCAGAGAAATAATAGCGGTTGGCGAATGAATAATTCACCGTTGCCAGATAAGAAAGGGAGCGGGAATTAGTGGCTGAAGAAGATCCTTTTCTGGAGGCATCTATAGAGTAAGTGATTTCTTTGATATGGTCGTTTGCAAAGCCGCTGCCGGTGGCATTGAGAGTGCGGTTCTCGGTATTCACAAACTCGATACCCAGCAGGGCGCCCACGCGGTGGGAGCCGAATGTGCGGTCAAAGTTAAAGCGGTCTATGTTGTTCCAGGTAAAATCAAAGACGCCTGCACGGCGGGAACTGCCGTCCTGCTCGTAGCTGGTTTGGCCATCAAGAGTAGTCTTGGGATAATATAACAGCTCCAGTGCATTGATGGCATTAACGCCGAACATAGAGGTAAACTTCAGACCTTTGATTATATCCAGGGTCAGTGTGGCATTGCCGTCAAACTGCATACCTCTCTGCTGATTGTCGCTCAAATCGCGGTTTGCCACTCCGGAATAAACAAATTTCCTGAGCGAAGGGCTGTAAGAGTCAGTGGCGTCGCTATAGTAATTATACAGCCTAGGGGTCACTCCATCCAAATCGTACGGAGAGAAGATGGGGATGGTGCGGAAATATGAATCAGAAACCGTAGCGATGTTGTTTATGTTATACGAGAGGGCCAGATTCATATCCAGCGACAGGCGCTTGTTGAATTTGAACTGGGAACGGTCGCGAATTGAAAAACGCTGCTGGTCGTTGCCCTTGCGCACCATATCCTCGCCATAATAGTTCAGGGCAAGATAGTGCTTAGCCTTTTCGCTGCCGGAATCCACATTAATGCTGAACTCCCGCATATTGCCGGTACCCATATACACATCGTACCAGTTGGTGTCAGTAGTGGTGTAATCATTATACTCATTGTCCTGATAAGGGAAAAAGGCCAGGTCATAGCCGGCATTGACCCAGCTGGTCTTGGCCAGAGTCCACCACTGCTCGGCATTGAGCAGCTTGATGAGAGTGGATTTGTCCACTCTGGAAATGCCGTATTTCATAGAGGCACTCACGTGCAGATGGCCGTCACCCTTGCTCTGCTTGGTGGTGATCAGAATAACGCCATTGGCGCCGTCGGCACCATAGATAGAGGTGGTGGCGGCATCCTTGAGCACGGTGATGGACTCGATGTCGTCGGGATTGATAAAGGACATCGGGCTCACAGTGTAGCTGACACCGTTTAATGAACCTTGGGTGCCGGTATAGATGGGCACTCCGTCCACAATCCAGAGCGGCTCGCTGCTGGCGTTGAGCGAGGCGTCTCCCCTGACTCTGATGGAATAGCGGGTGCGGGCGGTGGTATAGTCGCCCTCCTGGATATCAAGGCCTGGCACCATACCCTGGAGAAGATTGTCCACGCGGGAGGCAGGCAAAGTCTTGAACTGTTCGGAATTGACCTGGAAAGCGGAACCGGTCATATCGGAGCGCTTCTGTGCAAGACCGTAACCGGCGCTGATGACGGCTTCTTCTAGAGTATTGTCGCCCTTCATCTTTATGTCCAGCGTCTGAGACTTGGATATCTTGACCTCCTGGTTTTCCATCCCTATATACTGGAACACGAGCACAGGGGTGCCGGACACCGGAATGCCGATGCTGTACTTGCCGTCAAGGTCGGTCGTGGTGCCGTTTTCGGTCCCTTTGACATAGACAAAAACGCCTGCCAGAGGGTCCCCTTTGGTGTCGGTCACGGTGCCGCTGACGGTATACTTTGCAATCTGTGCCTTTAGTTGCGGCGGGAATGTCGCAGCCAGAATAAGGCAGAGAAGCAATAACAATATGTGTTTTCTGTTCATAATCTTACTGTTCTATCTGTTTGAGCAGTTCTGCCACCGCGGCCTCTATCTGGCGGTCTTCGCCGCGAAGAATGCTGGCAGGGTCGTTGATTACCAGGATATCAGGTTCAATCTGCTGGTTCTCAAGCACACTGCCGTCCCTGCGGCTCACGCTGGTAACCTCGGGAATGCCGAACACTATGGTAGGGTCAATCTGGTTTTCCCACCAAACCGCCGTCATTGTGCCGGGCACCGGGGCGCCAATCAACTTACCAATGCCCAACTCCCTGTAAATATAAGGGAAGCCAGATGCGTCGGAATAGTCATCTTCGCAAATAAGCACGCAAGAAGGCTTGTTCCATTTGCTGTAGGGCTCGGTGCCGATATACTGGCCGCGCGGCTTAAAGTCGATATAAGGTTTGCCGCTCAGGAATGTGGCCAGGTCATCGTGGAGCCAGCCGCCGCCGTTGTGGCGCGTATCCACAATCAGCGCATCGCAGGTGCGGTACTTGCCAAGGGCGTTGGAATAAACCTCCCTGAAACTGTCGGAATTCATTCCCTTGACGTGGACATAACCAATACGTCCGCCGGAGAGTTTCTCAACCATCTTCTCGTTGCGGCGGATCCAGCGTTTATACAGACCTTCACTGTCAGAAGATGTCGGTATCACGGTCACCGTGGACTCTTTATTGCCGCTGCGGATATTAAGCACGGTCTTCTTGCCGGAGTTGTAGCGCAGCACGTCATACCAGGCGCTGCCCTTTGCAACGGGGACTCCATCCACAGATGTAATAATATCTCCCTCCTTCAGGTCGGGCTTGACCATCGCCAGGCAGCTGCCGGGAAGTATCTCTTTGATCTTAAGGCCCTCGCCGTCGAATGATTCGTCGTAAAGCACACCCAGACAACCGGCATTTGACTGGCCTGTGGAGCGCAGGCGGGCCCCGGTGTGGGAGGCGTTCAGCTCTCCCAGCATCTCGGACATCAACTCGGTGAAGTCATAGTTGTTGTCTATGTACGGCAGGAACTGCTTGTAATTCTCATAAAATCCGTCCCAGTCTATACCGTGTATCTTTTCGTCGTAGAATTTCTCCTTGACCTGTTTCCAGCAGTGTGCAAGGATATACTCCCGCTCCGCGGCCGGGAAATAGTCATAATCATCGGAGAAAGAGATGGAGCTCCCCTTTCCGGTGGATGCGTCCAGTTTTTTGATGGAGAGCGGGCTTAGCATAAAAATTGACTTACCGTCGTGCGAAGGGAAAAATCTTCCGTTGACACCTTTTTCCAAGACCTTGACTGAGCGGGATTTAATGTCTATCTGGCACAGGTCGTTGCCTTTTTCAAGACGCTGGATGTAAAACAGTTTGGTGCCGTCAGGGCTAAGGAAATGGTCTCCGAGGCGGCCGGAGGAGGGAGTCAGCCTAATGATACGGTCTTCACGGTTTTCCAGATCCAGCACCAGCGGGTCAATCTTGCCCTTTTCTGCTTTCAAGCTATCCTGCTCTTCTTTCTTCTTGGCCTTCTTGTCATCGGCCTTGAGAATTTTTTCTATCTCATCTTCTTCTTTGTCACGGGTAAATTTGTAATACTCTTCACCGTCAAAGAACATAATGTAGATATCCCTCTCGGCACCCCAGCTGCCGTGGCTGCGATAGCCGGCCTTGTCGCTGGTCCAGGTCATCGCCTTGCCGCCAAGAGCCCAGCGGAAATTTGAGTCGGAATAACCGCTGTGGGTCAGATTGGTGACTTTGCCGCTCTCAACCTCAATCAGGGCAACGTCAGAGTTGTTCCAGCCGCCATCAGCGGCATATTCGCTAAGCAAATAACGGCTGTCGGGACTCCATTCGAAATCCAGGTCACCGTCCTGATATGAATACAGGGCGCCGGTAAGCACGGTTTTTTCTTTGCCGGACTTGAGATTCTTGACCACGATGTCGGTGCGGTCCTTGAAAAACGCCAGGTACTTGCCGTCCGGGGATACTTTAGGATTGGTGCAGGTTACGCCTGCCTGAGTCACCCGTTCTTCCTTAAAATCGAATGTATAGGAGAAATACTTGTCTTTCTTGTTGGTGAGGCTGGTTTTCCAGATGCCCCAGCTGCCGTCGCGCTCTGCCGCATAATAGAGTTCGCGGCCGTCGTCAGAGAAGCTGACGCCACGTTCGCGCTCGGGAGTGCAGGTAATGCGGCGGGTTGTCTTATGGTCTATCGATGTCACGAAAATGTCACCGCGAGACTCCAGCGCCACCTCTTCGCCGTTTGTAGAGGCAGAAACTGCCACCGCTCCGAATTTGACAGACCGGCGCACTTTGTCTTTAACCAGTTTGTCTTTGGCAATGGTTATTTCCAGCTTGGCCGGCAGCTCCCCTTCGCGCATTGTGTAAAGGTCACCATTATATGAGAAGAGCAACTTCCCGTCCAGTGAAACGCTGAGCCCGCGCACGGGATGAGTGGGCATATTGGTAATCTGGCTAGGTTTTTCGCTGCCGTCCAGGGACGATTTCCACACATTGAAGTTGCCGCCGCGCTCGCTAAGCCAGTAATAATGGTTCCCATCGGGAGCGAATACCGGATTGCGATCTTCTCCTTTGAATGAGGACATTTTCACAAAAGTGCCTTCAGCATCCATCGTAAACCCGGGCTTGGCATCGCGGTAACACCAGATATCACGGGTTACAGAAGATGTGTGATGCTTGCGCAGGGGGTCTTCCACACCTTTGTAATCTTCGTAAAGGATTGTACCGTCCGACGCCACGCTAAGGCTGGGGATTGTGAGAGAAACCACCATCTCGCTCTTGCCACCGTCAATCGGAACTTTGTATATCTGGGCTACATTGG
>JAFRRR010000128.1 GCA_017428035.1 Bacteroidales bacterium
AATTTATTCAAAAAAAATAACTTAATTTTATTAAGTTATTTTATAAATATGTAAGTATTGTGAATAATACTAATAATAACGCAAATACAATAAGTATAAACTTCCAAATATGTTTCATCCATTCTCTATATGGAATAATCCGAGTGTGGCTACCGGAGAATGCGAGGTGATCCCTCTGCGCGTGTCAGGAGCCCCCAAAACTGTCAGTGGCAGTATGCTTGCGTGGTGGAACTACGCTCACCTCCGCTTTACCAATATCACCATTGAGGGAATGCTCGAGAATAAAGACCACTTTACCGGAAACGAGGCGGCATTCAATCACTGGTTGGGAGAAGCCTATTTCTGTAGGGCTTTCCAGTATTACGCAATGGTACGCAGCTACGGCGGAGTCCCCATTGTGACAGATGCGCCGAGCTATGTGGACCTGGATGAAGAACAGCTGCTGAAGCCTCGCTCTACCGAAAAAGAGTGCTGGGACTTCATCGCAGAAGACCTTGACAAGGCTTACGAACTTATGGGACCCGATTCATACGCAAACGGCCGCGTCAACAAGTACATCGCGGCAGGTCTCAAGTCCAGGGCAATGCTCTATGCTGCCAGTGTCGCCAAGCGCGGTACGGTCCAGTTGGACGGTCTGGTGGGCATCCCGTCCGAATATGCAAGGGAATACTACAAGCTGGCTTACGACGCAGCCTGCAAAGCTATGGATAATGGCGGCAGGTATGCTCTCTATAGCAGATACGACGACGGCACAAAGGAAGGCAAGATCAAGAACTACTGGCATCTTTTCCTTGACGAAACTGCTTCCAACACCGAGCGTATGTTCATCAAGGAATATTGTATGACAAGCGCCACGACCCGTCCCGAAAACTGGACTGTTCAGCAGCTTCCGTATCACTATTCGATGATTACCGATTCCGGAGAATTGTCCGTCACCACAGAGTGGATAGAGCTCTTTGATGATGAAAACGGCAGGCCGTTTAACTTGGCTGCCCTGGTTGGCTCCGATCAGAATCCGGTGAGATACAACAACCGTCAGGACTTATTTGCTACAGCGCAGGCAAGATTCCTGGCATCGGTTCTCGTACCGGGCGGAGAAATTTACGGCTTTACGGAATCTGACGATTCACCTGCCGTCTTCGATGTTCAGAAAGGAATCTATGAAAGCTATCCGGGCACGCTCCACGAGTCTGCTGCTTTTGATGATAAGTTTAACGGTAGAACCATACAGGGCTGGTGCGGCATGGGTTCGCAGATGACCAACGGCAACGGCTGCCTGGTGTGGAAATATGTCAATCCATACGGTACCGCAAACTGGTGGGCTGGAGACGTTGACTGGATTGAGATGCGCTATGCAGAGATTCTGCTGAACAAAGCGGAAGCAGCGATTAATATCATCGGCGATACAGTAGGTGATTATACAGTTACAATGGCCGATGCGCTCGAACCGATCAACGCAATCCGTCAGAGAGCCGGCACCACAGCGCTGACCACTGTCAACGAAGATAAGATTATGACTGAACGTCGCTGCGAGCTGGCTTTTGAAAACCGCATTTTCTGGGATCTCAAGCGCTGGAGAAAGTACGAGGAAGTTATACAGAACAAGACATTCCACGCCCTGTATCCCTACTATGTATTGGACGAAGGTAAGTATATCTTCAAGATAAGCGAGCGGTCAGAAATCCGATACACCTACGATACCAAATCTTATTACGCTCCGATATCTGCAAGCGTGATTGCCAAGAGCAACGGAGCTATCAAGCAGAATCCCGGTTATTAATCGACAGTATGATTATGAAAAGATTTATCCTATATCTGAGCGCTTTAGTATTGCTCTTCTCCTGCAACGTGGATACATACGATATCCCGTCGGAGACATTGACCGGGAAACTGGTTCTGGAGGATGGCTCGCCGCTCATCACGGAGCAACCGAACGGCTTCCGCATCAAACTCAACGAGGTAGTTGACGGAAAGATTTCCGATATGCCGCAGTATTTCTGGGGTAAACCGGACGGCACTTTCAACAATTCCAAAATCTTCAAAGGAGAGTATGTAGTGCAGCCGGTTGAGGGTGCCTTCTTTGAGGTGGATCCTGTCGAAATCGTTATTTCCGGGAAGACTGAGCTGACCTTTCAAGTTACGCCGTATTTGACAATTATGGCGGATATTACCAACAGCGGCCCGGACCTCGTGGCCCGATATCGTATACGTAAAGCTCCTGGAGCAGGCAAGATCGCTACTGCCAGACTTATCGTTTCCAAATGGAATCCCAATGTCGGGATGAACCATATAGACTATGAGGTTGTACGTTCGCTGGAAAACATAGATGATGATATCATTGTTTCCACAACCTATACCGACAAGATTCTGGACTGCCTTGAGGCCGGAGTTACATATTATGCCAGGATTGCAGCCCTTTCAACAAACACCTCCGGAAGATACAATCTCTCCGAGGTGATAACAATTGAGATGTAGTATGAAAAAGTCAATCTTATATATGGCTTTAGGCCTTCTGTTTGTTGCATCCTGCAACGAACCGTATGACCCGATTGGGCCAAACAAGCCCTCTCCGGTTCTCCTGGTCAATCCGCTTGAGCTGGCATTTGACGGTGCCGGCGGGACTCTTTCCACTTCCATCTCGACGAATGCCGATAATGTTGAGGTACAGTCGGCCCCTGAGTGGGTTTCCTCTACTACAGTCAGCGAAGACCTGACTTCTATAACGGTCGTGGTTGAGCCCAACACATCCTCACTTAAACCAAGAGATGGGGTAATCCGTCTGGAATGCTCTTCCGGTGACAATACCGTGACCCAGTATCTGAAATTGTTCCAGGCTGGTAAGGGCTGTAAGATAGCATATGCTTCTTTGACCGGTAAACAATTCCCCTCGGGATGGACAGCGGAGGATCCTACCAAGGTTGCCATTGGCAATGGCTACCTGGCTATCTCTGCCGAGGGGTATCCAGGGTACATGTATACCTGTCCCCAGTCATTCGATCCTTCTGCCCAGCGCTACTATTTTAC
>JAFRRR010000129.1 GCA_017428035.1 Bacteroidales bacterium
GGGTTATGTCTGAATATCATACACCTGTTCTTCTGAAAGAGAGTGTATCGGCCCTCTCCATTAAACCGGACGGAGTTTATGTAGATGCCACATTCGGCGGCGGCGGCCACAGCAAAGCCATACTGGAGCAGTTGTCGGCCCAGGGTCGTCTTATCGCCATTGATCAGGATGCCGAGGCGCTGGCCAATGCGCCGCAGGACGAACGGCTGATACCAGTGAGGTCAAACTTCAGGTTTGTCCACAACTGGGTCCGCCACAGCGGCTTTGACAAGGTGGACGGCATATTGGCCGATTTGGGAGTATCGTCCCACCAGTTTGACACAGAAGAGAGAGGTTTCTCTTTCCGTTTTGACAGCGAACTGGATATGCGTATGAGCGATGCGGCCGCGAAAACCGCAAAGGATGTAGTGAACAATTACAGCGAAGAGGCGCTGGAAAAGATATTGAGGGAATATGGGGAGGTGGCAAACAGCCGGTTTGCGGCAAAACTGATATGCGAAGCACGCGCGCGCGGGTGCGTGAACACCACCGCCGCGCTTAACGCCGCGCTGGAGAAGGCGACGCCTGCATTCGGGCTGCACAAGTATCTGGCAAAGGTATATCAGGCGCTGCGCATAGAGGTCAACGACGAGATGACGGCGCTGGAGCACTTTGTGCCGATGGCCGTGAAGTCGCTTGCCCAAGGCGGCATACTGGCGGTGATAACCTACCACTCCCTGGAAGACCGGATTGTGAAGAATGCCATACGTGACGCCATTCACGATGGCTTTATGGAAAAGGTGACCTCTAAACCGGTTTTGCCGGCCGAGAGCGAGATAGAGGGCAACACGCGCGCCCGCAGCGCGAAACTGCGCGTGGCAAAAAGGACTGAAATGGAATATCGATAGCTGCTATGGGGTTCGGGCAGAGAATGAAAGACTGGTTCACCGGATTGTTCGGTGGCGAGTATATAACGAAAAAAGGTGTTGACAGACAACTTCTGTTCATCTTTTTCTGTTTTATGCTCGTGAGCCTTTATCTGGTGTGGGGTCTCTGGGTAGAGGACCGTATGGCGGCCATCAACAGGAATGAAAAGATTATTGAAGAGCTCAAGATAGAATATCACGAGAAGGATCTGAAGCTGACCGGCCTGGACCAGCGCACCCGCATAGAGAAAATGCTGGTGGGCAGCGGCAACACCAGCCTTCACGCTCCCGTGGATCCTCCCAAAAGGATTGTGATAGAATGAAGCAGAACGCCATCAAAGTCGCTATTATCTATGTGATTTTCTTGCTGATAGCCGGTGCGGCTGTAGCAAGGATGGTGGATTTGCAGTTTTTTGAGAAGGACATCAAGACCGAGGAATACGGCAAAAAGACCGTCCGCGAAGACCCTATCAAGCCTATGCGCGGCAGCATTCTGGCCGCCGACGGCCGCCATCTGGCCTTCTCCACCCCGGAATATTTCATAGCCCTGGACTGCACCGTGGCCCACGACACCGTGTTCGAAGCCAACGTGCGTCCCCTGGCAGAGGCTCTGGCCAGAAACTACAAAGAGAAGAGCGCCGACGAATATGTCCGCCTGCTGCGCCAGCGCCGCGCCGAAGGCAAGGGCTACACCCGTCTGCTGCGCCAGCACGTGGGCTACGACGAGATGAAGGCCATAAGCCAGTATCCCCTGCTTAACCTGGGCCGCGCCCGCGGCGGGCTCCTGGTAGAGCAGATAGACCACCGCGAATATCCCTACGACAAACTGGCCTACCGCGCGCTGGGCTACCTTCGCAGCAGCGAAGACCGCCCCCACATCGGTGTGGAAGGCGCGCTGGATTCCACCCTCCGCGGCAAGCCGGGCGTGCGCCCGATGCGCCTGATTGACAAGGGCATCTGGATTCCCGACGCCGAGCGCCAGGAAATTCCCGCCATCAACGGCCAGGACGTGCAGATCTCCATCGACATAGATATGCAGGACATCGCCCAGAAGGCGCTGCTGCACAAGATTGAGGGCGAGGATGACCTGGAGGCCGGCACCGTGATTGTGATGGAGGTTGCCACCGGCGAAATCCGCGCTATGGTCAATATGGAAAAGGACGAGAAGGGCCGCTTCACAGAGCAGTACAACTACGCCATAGGCCGCCTGGGCGAGCCGGGCAGTGTGTTCAAACTGGCCACCCTGGTCACCGCCCTGGAAGACAAGAAAGTCACGCTGGACACCCGCCAGCCGGGCGACGTGATATGGCACTACGGCAAAACCGCCTTCGAAGACACCTATCTGCGCAACTACAGCAGCATCACCGTCCGTAAAGGCCTGGAGATATCATCCAACAACGTGTTCCGCCGCATCGCCGGCGAGAAATACGGCCGCAATCCGCAGGATTTTGTGGACAAAATCAACAAAGAGCGCCGCATAACCTACAACTATGACTTTGACCTGCCCGGTATGGGCAAGGCCCGTGCCCGCGACCCCAAAGACAAACTCTGGAGCCCTTCTGACCTGCCCCAGATAGGTATGGGTTATGCCGTGCAGGTGACTCCGCTGCACATTTTGAGTTTCTACAACGCAATTGCCAACGACGGCGTTATGGTAAAGCCGCACCTGTTTGTGAATCTGCAGCGCGGCGGCAACATAGAATACACCTACCCCATCGAGACCGTCGGCCGCGTCTGCTCAAAGGAGACCGCCGCCCTGGCCAAGGAGGCGCTGCGCGGAGTGGTGATTGGCGAGAACGGTACCGCCCGAAGGGCATTCGCCAACTGCAAGGTGCACGTGGCCGGCAAGACCGGCACGGCCCGTATCGCACTCCCGCGCGGCGGGTATATGGACGCCTCCGGCCGCAAGAAGCACCAGGGTTCTTTCGTGGGTTTCTTCCCTTACGAGAATCCCAAGTATTCGATTATCGTGGTGGTTTATTCCCGTCTGGCGGCAAAGAACTTCTACGGCGGCACCTGGGGCGGCCCGGTGGCGTGCGAAATAATAGACAACATCTACGCCAAGTCTCCCGAGTGGAATGCGCCCGTGATATCCTCCGGCGCAATGCCGCAGATTGCCGAGATCAAAGAGGCCGGCAGCGACTCCACCGGCGTGCCCAACGTCAAGGGCATGGGCTTGCGCGACGCTATATATCTGCTTGAATCACAAGGATATAAAGTGGAATCCAAGGGCCGCGGCAAGATTGTGGGTATGGACGTAGAGAACAATTGTGTAACACTTCAGCTGGCAGAAAAGCTATGAAACTGGAAGATATAGATCTCAAAAAGATAAGCGCCATAGAGACCGACTCGCGCAAATGTACCCCCGGCTGCCTGTTCGTGGCAGTGGAGGGCAATGCTGTGGACGGCCACAAGTTCATACCCAAGGCCATTGAGAGCGGTGCCCGCACCATCGTCTATCAGAACGACGGCGCATTTGAAAAACAGGAAGGGATAACCTACGTCAAGGTCGACTCCAGCCGCAAGGCGCTGGCCGCTCTGGCGTCGGAATATTACGACAATCCTTCTTCCAAGCTGAATCTGGTGGGCGTGACCGGCACCAACGGCAAGACCACCACCGCCACCCTGCTCTATCGCCTGTTTACCTCTATGGGTTATGCCTGCGGCCTGATATCCACCATAGCCAACTATGTGGGCGAGAAGCGTTATCACACAGAGCACACCACCCCCGACCCGCTGGAGCTCAACGCCCTGCTGGCCCAGATGGTGAACGAAGGCTGCGCCTACTGCTTTATGGAGGTCAGCAGCCACGCCGTGAGCCAGGACCGCATTGCCGGCCTGACATTCAAGGGAGGCATCTTCTCCAATCTGACACACGACCACCTGGACTATCATAAAACCTTTGACAACTACCGCAACTGCAAGAAGGCCTTCTTCGACGGCCTGCCAAAAGACGCTTTTGCGCTGGTGAATATAGACGACGCCAACGGCGAGGTGATGGTGCAGAACTGCAAGGCACACATCTACCGCTATTCCTGCAAGAAGATGGCCGACTTCAAGTGCCGTCTGCTGGAAGAGACTATGGACGGTATGCAACTGGTAATTGACGGCGTCCAGGTGTGGACCCGGTTCATAGGCGCCCACAATGCCTACAACCTGCTGGCTGTCTATTCCACGGCGATACTTCTGGGTGCCGACAAAGACGAGACCCTGACCCGCCTGAGCGCTATGAAGGCGGTGGACGGTCGTCTGGAATATATCAAGGGCGGCGACAACATCACCGCCGTGGTAGACTACGCCCACACCCCCGATGCACTGGAGAATGTGCTCAAGACCCTTAAGGCAGCCGCCTGCGGCGAATACCTGATCTGCGTGTTCGGCTGCGGCGGCGACCGCGACAAGACCAAGCGCCCCGAGATGGGCCAGATTGCCGCAAAATATGCCGACCGGGTGGTGGTCACTTCTGACAACCCGCGCACCGAGCAGCCAGAGGACATCATAAACGACATCAAGGCCGGTATGGACACTGCCGCCAGGGCCAAGTCGGTATTCATCACCGACCGTGCCGAGGCCATCCGCAGCGCCATACTCTTTGCCCCCGCCGGCGCTGTGATACTGGTTGCGGGCAAGGGCCACGAAGACTATCAGATAATTGGAACCGTAAAACATCACTTTGACGACAAAGAGGTTATCGCCGGAGTGTTTGACTCGATAAAGAAACAATAAGATATGCTGTACCACCTTTTCAACTGGCTTCAGGAAAACGGCGTCGACTTTGCCGGCGTCAGGCTGATGAACTACATCTCTTTCAGGGTAGTCTGCTGTGCGCTGGTGTCCATCATCACTGCGCTGTGGTCGGGCAAAGTCATAATTGCCAAACTCAAAAAGAAACAGATAGGAGAAGAAATCCGCGACCTGGGTCTGGAGGGGCAGCTCAGCAAGAAGGGCACCCCCACTATGGGCGGTATGATCATCGTCCTCTCTATCCTGGTGCCGATTCTGCTGTTCGGCGACCTGACCAACCTGAACAACATCCTGCTGATTATCGCCACTGTCTGGATGGGCTTCATTGGCTATCTTGACGACCACGCAAAGATTGTAAAGCACAACAAGGACGGCCTCTCCGGCAAAAAGAAAATTCTGGCGCAGGTCATCCTGGGCCTTGTGGTGGGTCTCACTATGTGCTTCAGCAGCCAGCTGGGCTTCCGCGTGGGCAGCAACAACGGCTACGGCGACCAGAACGAAGAGCAGGTTGCCTCTGTGGTTGTGGAAAACAACGCCAAGACCACAATTCCGTTTGTAAAGAACAACGAATTCGACTACTCCTGGCTCTCTCCCCTCAAGGGCAAGGCGGGTCAGTGGTGGACCTGGATTCTGTATATCCTGGTCATCATCTTCATTATAACAGCCTGCTCCAACGGAGCCAATCTCACCGACGGAATGGACGGACTGTCGGCCGGAGTCACGGCCATAGTGGGGGCGACGCTGGGCATACTGGCCTATCTCTCCGGCCACGTCGGCTATGCCAACTACTTGAATATTATGTATATACCGCACAGCGGAGAGATTGCGGTGTATATGGCTGCGCTGGTGGGCGCCCTGCTGGGCTTCCTCTGGTACAACTCCTTCCCCGCAAAAGTATTTATGGGAGACACCGGCAGCCTTATGCTGGGCGGCGTGATCGGGGTGTGCGCAGTGCTTATCCGCAAAGAGCTGCTGCTCCCCATCCTGTGCGGAATCTGGGTGGCAGAGAGCCTCTCTGTGATTATCCAGAGAGGGTATTTTAAATACACGAAAAAGAAATACGGCGAGGGCGTGAGGGTGTTCAGGATGTCACCCCTGCACCATCATTTCCAGAAAGAGGACCCCAAGGCCCTGATTCAGAGGCCGCGGGAGATACAGCCAGAGGCGCGCATTGTGTCCCGCTTCTGGATTGTATCCATAATCCTGGCCGTACTGGCAATAGTAACACTTAAGATCAGATAATATGCAAAGGATTGCGATTTTGGGCGGCGGCGAGAGCGGCGTAGGCGCAGCGGTATTGGCCAAGATAAAGGGTTTTGACACATTCCTGTCGGATATGTCCACCCTGCGTGCCGACCACAAGGAAATGCTGGAGAAATACGGCATCGAATACGAAGAGGGAGGCCACACTCCCGAGAAAATTCTGAATGCCAGCGAGATAATAAAGAGTCCCGGCATCCCCGACACCGCCCCGCTGGTGGCAAAGGCCATTGAGGCGGGCATCCCCATCATCTCCGAGATTGAATTCGCGGGGCGCTACGACACCGCAAAAAAGATATGCATCACCGGCAGCAACGGCAAGACCACGACCACTTCACTTATATATTATATGTTGAAGAATGTCGGATTGAACGTCGGGCTGGGCGGCAACATAGGCCGCAGCTATGCATATCAGGTGGCCACCGAGCACTTTGATATCTACGTGCTGGAGCTTAGCAGCTTCCAGCTGGACAATATGTACGACTTCAAGGCCGACATCGCCATCTTGCTGAACATCACCCCCGACCATCTGGACCGCTACGGCTACGACCTGCAGAACTATGTCAACGCCAAGTTCCGCATCACCCAGAATATGGCGGCCGAGGACTGCTTCATTTTCTGCTCCGACGACGAAATCACCATCAAGAACCTCAACCAGATAGTGATCAAGGCGCAGATGCTCCCCATAAGCCAGGAGCAGGAGGTGGCCAGGGGCGCATATACCCTGGACGGGCATATGAGGGTCAACTACGGCCACGACCCCTACGAGATGGAGATCAGCGACCTCACGCTGCAGGGACGCCACAATGTATATAACTCTATGGCTGCCGCACTCACCGGCAAGCTGATGAACATAACCAACGAGAACATCCGCAAGGCGCTGACATCGTTTATGCCGGTGGAGCACCGTATGGAGAAGGTCCTGAGCGTGGGCGGCGTGCTGTATGTAAACGACTCCAAGGCCACCAACGTAAACTCTACCTGGTATGCACTGGAATGTATGACCACCCCCGTGGTGCTGATTCTGGGCGGCAAGGACAAGGGCAACGACTACTCTCCCCTGTTCGACCTGGTGAAGAACAAAGTGCGCGCAATAGTATGTATGGGCGTGGACAACGCCAAGATTCACGCCGCGTTTGAAGACAAGGTGGCCACCATTGTGGACACCTCCAGTGCAGAAGAGGCTGTGAAGGCAGCCAGCAAGCTGGCAGTAGAGGGCGACACCGTGCTGCTGAGCCCCTGCTGCGCAAGTTTTGACTTGTTCAAGAGCTACGAAGACCGCGGCCGTCAGTTTAAAGAGGCAGTAAGAAACCTGTAGGCAATGGCAAAGATAAGACTCAGAGGAGACCGTGTGATATGGTTCATAGTGGCCATATTTGCGATGATATCCATCATCGCCGTCTTCTCCGTGGGCTCTTTCCTGACCAAGAACAACCCCGAAATAATGAGCAAGACCGACATCTGGCTGGAGCAGTTCGGCAGTGTGGCGCTGGGTTTTGCGGCGTTGTTCCTGTGTTATGCCTTCAACTATAATTTCTACCGGAAGATAGCGCCTTATGTGTTCGGCATCTCCGTGCTGATGCTGGTGATGCTGTTCGTGCCCGGCCTTCAGGACGAGCGCAACGGCGCCGTGCGCGGACTCAAGCTTATGGGCCACACCATCCAGGTGTTCGAGTTCGTGAAGGTGGGCCTCGTGTTGTTTATCAGCTGGGGCATAGAGAAATACAGCAAGGACATCCGCACCTTCAAGGGCTTCGTGCTAAGGCTTCTGGTGTGGGTAATTGGCGTGTGCGCCATCATTATGGTGAACAGCTTCTCCAGCGCACTGCTGCTGGGCGTGGTGAGTATGATGGTGTTCTATTTTATGGATGTCAAATTCAAGTATCTGGCCATCACCGCCGCGGGAGCCGTGGCGCTGATTGTGCTGGTATTCGGCATCTACCACGCCGCGCTGGCCATCAGCCCCAAGGCGGCCGAGGCAAAAATCTTTAACCGTATAAAGACGGCGGAAAACCGCGTCAAGAACTTTGCAAGCAACGACAAGGATTCCACCGCCGACCTGACCAAACTCACCCGGGAACAGCTGGAGCAGATAGACCGCGACGAGCGCCAGAGCGAAAGTGCAAAAATCGCCATCAAAGAGGGCGGCATATTTGGCAAGGGCGTGGGCAACGGCACCGCCCGCTACAGCCTCTCCATGGCCTTCTCTGACTTTATCTTTGCGGCTATTGTAGAGGAAACGGGGCTTATTGGCGGCATTGTGATAGTGCTGCTGTACCTGATATTCCTGTTCCGGTGCATCCGGCTGTCGTTCAAATGCCCCGACGCCTTCTCGCAGGCTCTGGTTCTGGGCCTTGCATTTTTGATTACCACACAGGCGTTCCTCCACATATTGGTGAATGTGCGCCTGATACCCATAACGGGGCATACCCTGCCCCTTATCAGCCACGGCGGCACCGCATATCTGGTGCTCAGCGCCGCCTTTGGCATTATTCTCTCTGTGAGCCGCACCGTGAGCAAGATGGAAGAGGAGAGGCTGGCAGAAGAGGCCGCAGCTGCGGCAGAAAATCAGGACGGGTCCCAAACGACCGTCACAGAGACAAAAGAAACTGAACAACAGGCAATATGAGAAGATTCATAATAAGCGGAGGCGGCACCGGCGGCCACATTTTCCCGGCGATTTCCATTGCTGACGCCCTCAGGGCAGAGGATCCCGAATGCGAGATACTGTTTGTAGGGGCCAAGGGCAAAATGGAGATGGAGCGCGTGCCCAAGGCGGGCTACAAGATTATAGGCCTTCCCGTGGCGGGCCTGCAGCGCAAGCTTTCGCTTAAGAATCTGGTGCTTCCGTTCAAGGTTCTGGCCAGCATTGTCAAGGCCCGCAGCATTCTGCGCAGCTTCAAGCCAGACGTGGCTGTGGGAGTCGGCGGCTATGCCAGCGCCCCCCTTCTGATGGCTGCTTCCAAGATGGGCATCCCCTGCCTGATTCAAGAGCAGAACTCCTACGCCGGCCTCACCAACCGCAAACTCGCCGCCCACGTGCAGAAGATTTGCGTGGCCTACGACGGTATGGAGCGGTTTTTCCCGGCAGAGAAGATAATCTTTACCGGCAACCCGCTGCGCGACGACATAAACCCGCCCACAGAGGCTCAGCGTCGCGAAGGCTATGAATATTACGGCCTGGACCCCAAAAAGAAGACCCTCTTTGTGGTGGGCGGCAGCCTCGGAGCCCGCACCCTCAACGAGAGTGTCCAGAAATGGATCATAGACAAAAGCGCCGACGCCCCCTTCCAGATACTCTGGCAGAGCGGCAAATATTATAAAGACGAAGTGGATGCTTTCCTTAAAGAGCATCCGGCAGCCAATGTCAAGAACCTGACCTTCATAGACCGTATGGACCTGGCCTATGCGGTGGCCGACGTGATTGTTTCACGTGCCGGAGCGGGCACCATCTCCGAGCTGTGCGTAGAGGGCAAGGCAACCATTTTTGTGCCGAGTCCCATTGTGGCCGAAGACCACCAGCGGCACAACGCCATGGCTTTGGTGGATAAGGGCGCCGCTATGATGGTGCTGGACGCTGAAGCCCGCGAGAAACTGATGGACACCGCCGAGGCGCTGCTGGCCGACCACGACAAGATAGCCTCTATGGAGCGCGAGATACTTAAGCTGGGCAAGAAGAGAGCCGCAAAAGACATTGCGGACGAGGTTTTGAAACTTTGCAAATAGGCATTATGTACGACAATTATTATTTCATAGGAATAGGCGGTATAGGGATGAGTGCCCTGGCCCGCTATTTCAAGCATATCGGCAAGAACGTGTCGGGCTACGACCGCACCCCGTCGCACCTCACCGCAGAGCTGGAGAGCGAAGGGATACAGATCCACTACGAGGACCGTCCCGACCTGGTTCCCATAAATGTGGCCAAGACATTTGTGATATACACCCCCGCCATACCCGCCGACCTGGGCGAGATGCAGTATGTGCAGGAAAAGGGCTACAGTATGTGCAAGCGCTCCCGCGCGCTGGGCGAGATTGCCGGCGACAAAGACTGCCTGGCAATAAGCGGCACACACGGAAAAACCACCACCTCCACCCTTCTGGCACACATCTTCGCCTCCGGCACAGAAGACGGCTGCACCGCTTTTCTGGGCGGCATCTCCAAGAACTATCACAACAACCTGCTGCTCAGCCGCGGCAACGTGCTGGTGGCAGAGGCGGACGAGTTTGACCGCTCTTTCCTGCAGCTGCACCCCAAGATTGCGGTTGTGACATCCATAGATGCCGACCATCTGGACATCTACGGCACCCACGAAGAGGTCAAGGAGGCCTTCCGCCTCTTTGCCGGACAGGTTGCCTCCGACGGCTATGTGATTGCAAAGCTTGGCGCCGACCTCCACACAGAAGGCATCAAGGCCAAGATTCTGCGCTACAGCTACGACAAGCCGTGCGACTTCTACGCCTCCGACATAAAGCCCCTGGAAGGGGGATATTTCTCCTTTACCCTGAACCACCCGGGCGGCAAGCTCACCGACTGCACCGTGGGCGTTCCGGGCTGGGTCAATGTAGAGAATGCCGTGGCCGCAGGGTCGGTGGCGCTGCTCTACGGCGTGGATCCTGAGAAGATCAGGGAGGCGCTGACCAGCTTCCGCGGCGTGGAACGCCGGTTTGACATCCACGTAAACACCCCCAAAGTGGCATATATAGACGATTATGCCCACCATCCGCGAGAGATAGCATCGGCCATAAGTTCTATGCGCGAGATATTTGCCGGAAGGCGGCTTTGCGGCATTTTCCAACCCCATCTCTACACCCGCACCCGCGATTTCGCCGACGAATTCGCCCAGGCGCTCAGCGGCCTGGACAGCCTGATTATGCTCCCCATCTACCCTGCCCGCGAACTCCCTATAGAGGGAGTCAATTCGCAGATGATCCTGGACAAGGTCACCCTCAAAGACAAGATGCTGGTA
>JAFRRR010000130.1 GCA_017428035.1 Bacteroidales bacterium
GCTTGCGGTCCTTCTCGGGATTGCCGTTGCGCAGGGTTATCAGGCTCAGGCCTATCTTCTTGAAGTCGCCGCTGCCGAAGTCGGTGATGTCCCAGCCCATGCAGTTGTCTTTGATTTCAGAGCATTCCTTGCCCTTCTTTGCCCAGTCTGCGGGAGTCCAGTCGGCCCAGGCGGGCAGATAAAAGTGGCCCTTGCGGCACAGTTCCTTGTTCTCGCGGATAATCGCGTTAATTTCTGATCGTTTCATATTCTCAAGTTTCGCAAATTAATATTTTCCTTTCTATTTGTGCGTTAGGAGCGTTGCGAAACTTCTCCCTCCCGCACATTCATTATAACGTATCCCCATCCCTAAATCCCTTCCCTCGGGGAAGGGACTTACCCTACGCCCTTCGGGCTTTAATGTTCTACTTCTCTTTTCTTGCCTTTATGAACTGCTTCACGGTTTCTATGGTGGGGGCGCCGCCGGTGGAGGTGCTGCTGAACAGGTTGAACCGGGCGCAGGCGCTTGCAAAGTCCAGCAGGTCTTCCAGGTCGTAGCCTTCGTGGATGGCGTAGAGCGCTCCGGCGCAGAAAGCGTCACCGGCGCCCACGGTGGACACGATTTCTTCTTTGGAGGGGCTGAAAGAGGGGGCGCTGCAGCAGCGGCCGTCTTTGGTGGCCACCACGCCGCCTTCGGGGAAGTGGATCACAACCATCTTCCGCACGCCCTTGTCCAGAAGCGCGCGGGCGGCATTTTCCACATCGCCCATATTGATGCTGCCGTCGGCGCGGCGCAGCGTCGTGCCCAGGCTCTTCTCGGCCTCGACCTCGTTGACGATGAAATAGTCGGTATACTTGAGGCACGGCAGCACTATCTTCTGGTAGCGGTCGCCCTCTTCGGATACTACGTCCACGCTGGTCTCGTAGCCCTGCTTGAGCAGGCCGTCCAGCGCACGTGCGGCAGCCACTCCGTATTCGGGATCTTCCTTGTCAAGGCCGTCCAGCAGCAGCAGATAGCCCAGGTGGAAGATTTTGGCGGGGGACTTGGCCTCAAGCACCTGCTCCACTGTAAGTTTGGCATTGGCGCCGCGGCAGTGGAAGAAAGTGCGGGCACGGCCGCCTTCGATCTCCGACATGACATCGGTATAGGAAGTGGCCTCGCCGGGGAGAACCTTGAGATTAGTGCGGTCTATGCCCAGACGGTCGCAGGCCTCCATGCACATACGTCCGTGGTCGTCGTCGCCGATGCAGCCGCCGGTGTACATCGGCAGGCCGCTCTTAAGGCTGGCCAGGTCGGCGATGACGTTGTGGGCGCAGCCGCCAAGGCCTTCGTCCTGCCCCACTATGTTCGTAAGATTCCCCTTCTGGGGATAAACAGTAATAAATTTCACAGAGTCAACAATCCAGTTGCCCACGGCCATAATGCCTTTGCGTTCCATAGTTTATAGTGTTTACTTTATTGTCTTTTAATCAGTTATTCAATCGATTTTCGTCAACCGATTGACTAAGCGGGTGATATTTTTTACAATTTTAGGAATTTTTACCAAAACTTCCAACCGGAATTGGTATTTTCTTTAGAGGTTCGGCGGCATCAGGGCGGCCCGCTTCCAACCCGAAATTCACAGCGTCCGGCAATGGTGCCAGTAGCCTTCTCTGCCGGGGATCGGCAACCTTCTGGCAATCGGGGCTTTCCAACCCGAAATTCACAGCGGCCGGCTATGGTGCTTGCAGCCCACTCTGCCGGGGGTCTGCGGCCGCTGCGCGCCAAAATTGTCCCGCAGCGTCCGGCAACCATCACCAAAACACCCTCTGAGCCCACTTCGCGGCCGCTGCGAATTTCGGGTTCGGGAGAATCAGGCAAATCGCTACCTTTGTGGCATATGTGTAAGGTCAAAACACGACACCTGCTGGCAGTGAACGGACTGCTCTGGACGGCTATCGGTATCAAGATCACGATAACCGGGATGAGCCATTACCTTCAAGTAACGAGCGCTGAGTCGTTGCTGTGGATGATACCCCTCTCGCTGGCGGTGTTCGCAGCGTTTTACATGATGTTTACCGGGGTCGTGCGCAAGTACTCGGCGCGAATTCTGGCCATGCCGGAAGAAAAGGCCGGCATCTGGCGAACCTTCAGCCCCAAAGGGTACATCCTCATAGCCTTTATGATAGGCCTGGGAATCACCCTGGACCACATTCCCGGAATCCCCTCCAACTTCTTCGCCTGGTTCTACTGCGGCCTTGGCCCCGGCCTGCTTTCTGCCGGCATCCGCTTTCTGATACGATGGTATCGGGAGAGCTGGAGCGCAAATGGCTGACTCTCAGCCAATACTGCGAAATGACTCCACCTCCGAAAGCGGAGTCATTTTTCGTAAACGGTTTACACACTGCAACTTACGCTCCAGGCAAAGCAAGGAATGCGCCAGGTCACGGCAGCATTGTGCTCCGGACTGCGCCCTGCGGCGGCAGAAACCTTCCACTGGGAGCACCCGAGCCGAAAATGTTTTAACTTTGTATAATAATGGTCCACACAATGAAACTTCACGTCACAATCGCAGCGTTTCTGTCGGCGTTACTGTGCCTTTCGTGCAGCAAGGGGCAGGACAAAACCATAGTCTGCCACATCTACGGCACGGCAGAGGATGTCAGCGGCCAGCTGCTCATATCCGAGTACGACGGCGACCCGCGCAGTCCGCTGGCCACAATTGACATCAAAGAGGACGGCACTTTTTCTGGAGAGATAGAAGCCAACCCCACCGTCCCGCTTCAGGCGGATTTGATGGACGAGGGCACCTGCGTATATTGCCATTTCTTCCCCGAGAAGGAGACCGGCCTGACCATCAAGGGCATGACACCGCCGGTATTAACCTATTATTCAGGTAAATACAACAAGGAGCTACAAAAGCTCAAGAAAACCTTCGACGACAGCTTCAGTGCAAGGCAGGATTCCCTGTATGCCCAAATGGAAGCAATGACTCCTGAAGAGGCTTTAAGCGGCGAGGCGTTTCAACTGTACACCAAGCTTAACGACCCCGACACGCCGGCCGCCGAGAAGGAGACCTACTCCAGCGACTTGGATGCGCTTCAACAAGCCGGCAAGCTCTTTTCCCCGAAATACAATGAAATTGAAACTCAGCTGAATACGCTCGGCAAGGAGTATCACTCAAGCAAGATAAATTATATCTCAGCCCGCCGCTCGCTGGTTTCCTTTTTCACGCTCGCAATGGAAAGCCAGATGATGTACGACTCCTCCAAGGCCTGGCCGGAAGACGATTATTACTACAAGACACTCTCTACCCTGCTGGACATCTACGAGACAGACTATGCGGACAAGTTTGCCGGCCATCCGTTCCACGAGAAGATTGCCCAACTGCAGAGCAACGCGCAGATGCTTGCCGGCAAAAGCCATTACATCGATTTTTCCCTGCCGGACCAGAACGGCGCAGAGCACAAACTCTCCGACCTTATCGGCGGCAAGATTGCCGTGATTGACCTGTGGGCGTCGTGGTGCGCCGGATGCCGGCGGCATTCCAAGGCTCTCATCCCGTTGTACAAAAAGTATAGCGACAAGGGTTTCACCGTGGTCGGGGCAGCCCGTGAGCTCAAGGACGATCTCGCCTGGAGGGCTGCGCTGGAGAAGGACGGCTATCCCTGGGTCAACCTGTTGGCAATGGAGCCCGATCACTGGATCTGGACAAAATACGGGGTGGCCAACGCTGCCGGCTGCATCCTGCTCGTCGGCCGCGACGGCATTGTCGTCTCCGTCAACCCCTCTGTGGAGGAGATAGAGGAATATATCAAGAAGAATCTTGTGGATTGATGCCGATTCCTGTTCCCTGTGGCGGCATCAGGGCGGACCGCTTCCAACCCGAAATTCACAGCGTCCGGCGATGCCACCTGCAGCCCACTCTGCCGGAGGTCTGCGGCCGCTGCGCGCCAAAATTGCCCCGCAGCGTCCGGCAACCCTCACCTAAACACCCTCTGAGCCCACTTTGCGGACACTGTGAATTTCGGGTTCGGGAGAATCAGGCAAATCGCTACCTTTGTAGCATATGTGCAAAGTCAAGACTCGACACCTGCTGGCAGAAAGGGCTAAAGGCTGCGGGGGATGGAGACTGCTCCAGAACAATCTGTCAGGCTTCCCTCGATTCTGTTTGCAACACCGCGCACACCCATTCTTTGTATTTGCGGGAGACGGGAAGGCGGGCGTCGGCAACGGTGACGGTATCGGGGGCTATGAGGGTAGCGTGAGTTGTATTGACCAGATATGACCTGTGAATCCGAAGGAATTCATTACCAAGAAGATTCTCCCACTGGCCGATGCCGGTTTTGTTGCGGTATGATTCTGCGGAGGTGGTAACGATACGTACCTCCGTGTCGTTGGATTCTATGTAGGCGATGTCGGCGAGGCGGAGCGTGACGCTCTTGCGTTCGGAAAAGAAGGTGATGGTGGGGTCCTTGGTCCTGAACCGTTTGTCTATCCATTTGGCCCAGAAGTAGTCTCCGATTGCCAGCGCGGTGAGTATGAGCCCTAAAAATGCCGGATTGATGAGCATCGGCGAGATGTCTCTCTCACTGCGGATCGGGCCTGTCTGAGTGATGGTTCTCCAAACGTAATGGTGCAGGATTACTAGCAGCAGGACAGAGGCGACCATTATAGACAGTGACAAATACACTTTGTCCATCGGTTTGCGAGCATTGGGCATCAGGAATTCGAGCGCGATGGCGCAGGGGCAGAATATCAGGCCGATGAGGATTGACTGTGCCAGGGTATAGTCCAGACTCATCAGGATCGTGGCAAGAACTGCGATGGCGACAAGCCAATATGTTATGCGAAGTACAATTCTCATCTTATTACAAAAATAGACGTTTTTCAGCGTATCGGCAAGGAAGAAAGCCCCAGAAAGGGTTTTGACATGGCTACGGCAGGATTCAACTTTAGCGGATACCGATGTGCGCCGTAACTTTGCAGTAAACAAATTATTACTATTATGAAAGAAGAAATTATGTATGTCGTGGATTCCCTGGGTGTCACCCACCAGGAAATCGTTGAAAGGCCTAGCGAGCCTATTACTAATCTTTTTGTGGAGGGCGGCCTTGCCGGCATGATTGTCATCACCCTGCTGCTCATTGCCCTTTTCGTTGCTGCATGGAAGGCACCGAAATGGGTCAAGGAAATCGGAATCGGGGCCCTTGTCGTGGGCATCTTTTGGACATTACGGGGACTATCTCAGATGTTGGGCGTATTCGAGATGTTTGGCGAAGCAAACCCGACTATTGTATGCGGCGGCCTGAAGGTAACCCTAATATCCACTATTTACGGCCTCATCGTCTATTTTGTCTCCTTAATCATTCGGGTGATACAGAAGCCACGGATATAGAAACCTTGTTAAACTAAAAAAATAGTTGTCAAACTAAAAATTTAGTTATAGCTTTGCGGTATGAAAAAGAGCAAAGCACAGGAACTGACACAGGCGGAGCTGCAGATTATGCAGGTTGTATGGGCAAAGGGGCACGTTTTCGTAAAGGACGTGCTGGCCGAGATGCCCGAGCCCAAACCCGCCTACAACACCGTATCAACATTTATCCGCATCCTTGAGAAGAAGGGATTCATAGGCCACACAGCCTATGGCAAGAGCTACGAGTACTACCCTCTCATACCCAAGGAGGAGTACACCGGCACGTTTATGACCGGCGTGCTGAACAATTTCTTCGGAGGGTC
Organism: Bacteroidales bacterium; assembly: GCA_017428035.1. Classification (GTDB taxonomy): domain Bacteria; phylum Bacteroidota; class Bacteroidia; order Bacteroidales; family UBA932; genus Equibacterium. The sequence goes on from JAFRRR010000130.1 coordinate 5,699, forward strand.
GCTGAGCCAGCTGGTGAGCTTTTTCTCCGACAATAAGGCCATCTCGCTGGAGGAGGCCGACGAAATACTTAAAATGTTGGAGAAATGATAGCATACGTTCTTGAGACTATCGTGTGCAGCGCGCTGTTCCTGGCGCTGTACCGGCTGCTGGTTGCGGGCAAGGTCGCCCCGCTGCCGTCACGTATCTTCCTGGCGGTCACGATGATTCTGTCGGCGGTCATTCCGGTTCTCAACCTGCCGATTCTCCCGGCCAAGGCCCAGTATGTGCAGATTCCGGTGACGGCCACCACGGCCGAATCGCTATCTGTAGCTGCGGATAATCCGAACTCGGTATCTGTCTGGCAGGTGGCGGTAATTGCCATATATATCGTAGTGACCCTGATATTCCTGGCCCTGCTCTGCCGCGACCTGGTCAAGATCGCCCGGTTGCGCCGCAAAGGAACAATCTCCTGCAAAAGCGGATATACCCTGGTTGAAAACGATGCCGTCGCCTCCCCGTTCACCTTCTGGCGCACCGTGTTTATCGGCGACGGGATGGAGCCGCGCGAGCGCGAGGTGGTGCTGGCGCACGAAAGCAGCCACGCCCGGCATCTGCATACCGTGGACAAACTCCTGCTATCGCTGCTGCGGGCGGTGTACTGGTTCAATCCGTTCTACTGGATGGCGTTAAGTTCGCTAGCCCAGCTGCAGGAGTGGGAAGCCGACCGCGACACCCTGGACGGCGGAGTGGATTTGCAGACCTTCCGGATGACCATCTTCAAGCAGATGTTCGGCTACTATCCCGACATGACCTCGGCGCTGGTCCAAGGCCCTCTGAAGAAGCGTTTTGCAATGATGGTCAAGGGGATAAAGTCCCGCCGGCCGGCACTGCGCCTGGGCGCGGCCCTTCCGTTGGCAGCGCTGCTGGTGGTGATGTTCGGCGCCACCGCCTGCCCGTCGCCCGGAAAAACCCAAGATGGCGACCCGTCACCGGTAAAAAAAGTAACAGCAGTGGAAGTAGATTCCACCGGCAACACTCGCCGGATAGTTGACATAAAGGCTGTTACCGAAACTGATACGATTGTTGGCGTAGCGAATCAATTGGACAGCACCGTCTCTATTGTTGCCATCAAAGATTCCGTAATCTCATACATCGTAAATGGCAAGGAGATCCCAGTTGACAAGATAATCCGTATCGATAAATCAACTGCGCCCACGGATTCTGTGAGAAAAAGGGATTCCGCAACGGTAATCGGCCTCAATAAGGATGATTCCAAAAAATTTCTGGATCATTTTGGTGCGAAGACGCGCGATAGCATTAACGACGCCGTGATTGTAGTGCGCGACGACTCCCACACATCGTATACCGTCAACGGAGTTGTCGTTCCAAAAGACAGCCTGAAGCGTATAGACGCATCCAAGATAGAATCCGTCACAGTCCACAAAGAACAAAAGAGGATATCCATCGTTCTAAAAGAAACAGAATAGTAACACCCAAAAAATTTGCCCGATAATAATAATAATAATAATAACTTTGTGAATATGAGGAAA
>JAFRRR010000131.1 GCA_017428035.1 Bacteroidales bacterium
ATATCCAAAGCCTGCATCCATCTGCGTATATCCCAATCTGGCAAAAAGCGTGGCCGATGCCCGTTACAGCCGTGAAATCCACATAACCGCAGTTGCCGGCGGATTCCCCGCATCGCAGACATTTGCCAGCATCAAGATTGCGGAGTGCGTAGCTGCTGTTAAAGACGGTGCCGACGAGATCGACATAGTACTGGCCCACAACTCTTTCTGCGACGGCCGTTTCGACGATGCCTCGAAGGAGATCTCCGACATCAAAAAAGCGATCCTCTCCATCAATCCCAACGTACATCTCAAGGTGATACTCGAGACCGGCGCCCTTGGAAGTTATGAGGATATTGCTGTGGCATCTTTCCTGTCAATCGAGGCCGGGGCCGACTTTATCAAGACCTCGACGGGCAAGATTGGCGTAAGCGCCACCCCCGAAGCTGCTTATGTGATGTGCGAGTGCATCAAGGCATATTACGATGCCACCGGCAAGAAGATCGGCTTCAAGCCTGCCGGCGGAGTATCCTCTGCAGAAGATGCTTCTCTCTACTACGGAATCGTGGACACGGTGCTGGGCAGCGAGTGGCTCAACCCCACCCTGATGCGCTTTGGCGCCAGCCGCATGGCCAACAACCTGCTAAGCGCACTGGAAGAGAAAGAGGTCAAGTATTTCTAATCCAGCGGATGGTCTTCGTGGAAAAGGAGTAACCTCAGCGCAAGCTCGGGGATATCTTCTTTTGCTATGAGCGATGTGCAGGCGCGAATGCCCTGACGCGTGCTTCCGCATGTATCCAGGCTGATGGCGGAGATACCATAGAACAGCATCTCTTCCAGCAGATCTGCACCACTCATGCCGGGGTAATCGTATGTGAAATAGAAGCCGTCGGCCACATCTTCGTCCAGATCCTTGTCGTAGGTTATCTCAAAGCCCGCCGCAAGAAAGGCATCTTTCATTTCGCGCGCCTTGCGGCCATACTCTATCACATCGTCCCGGAAATTGTATCCACCATCGTTCACAGCCTTGAAAATGGCCGCCAGGGCATATTGGGCAGAGTGCGACGTGCCGCTGGAAAGTGGGTGCAACGCCCCGTAAACCACGGCGTTGCGGAACACCTCAGAAGAGTAGAACCGCTTCAGGTCAGGATACCTGCGCGAGGCCAGATGGTCGCTCAGCGCCAGGATAGCTATGCGCTCGCCGGCATAGCTGAACGCTTTGGAACTGGAGAACAGATGGATATAGTAGTCGGCATACTTGCCCACCGAGGGCTGGTAAGGGGGCTCGCCGGGGTGGCTGTAGTCCTTGCGGAAATCCATCCCGAAATAAGCCAGGTCCTCAATTACAATCACGTCGTATTTGCGGCACACCTCCCCTATTATCTTCAATTCCTCTTCCGCAAGGCAAACCCACGACGGGTTGTTGGGGTTGGAATAGAGTATGCTGTGGATGTGGCCTTTGGAGAGAATCTCCTCCAGTTTGCCGCGGAGTTTTTCGCCCCTGAAATCGTAGATGTCAAACGACTCCACGGGAATGCCCAGCACCTTGTTCTGGAACTTGTGCACCGGGAAGCAGGGGTCAATGAACAGCGTGGTGGTGCGCTCTGCCTTCACGCGGCTGCAAATCATAAACGAGCTGAACGCCCCCTGCATAGAGCCCACGGTAGCCAGGCAGTTCTCCGGCTTTATGTCTATGTCTATAAAGTTCTTGATGAACCGGGAGGCCTCCTGCCGCATTGCGGGGACGCCGTCAATGTCGGGATAGGTGGCCGGCACGCCCTTTTTCAAAGCCTCTATCTGCGCGTCGATGCCGACCTTGGCTGCAGGAAGGCCCGGATTACCCATCTCCATATGGATAAAATGGACGCCGCTAGCCTTCTCCAGGGTGTCGGAGAGTTTCTTGATTTCTCTTATGGTGGCCTTGCCCACGCGCGGGAGGCCGCTTTCGGCAAAGATGCGCTTTACCAGCGCCTCTTCCAGAAGATTGTTTTTCATAATTTAGATTGTGCGGCCGGGATATTCCTTAAGAGCCTTTTCAAGGCATACAAGGGCAGCGCGAAGATCCTCTTCCTTAAGCACATATGCAAAGCGTGCCTGGTTCTTGCCGAGGCCCTTGGTCACGTAGAATCCCGCCATAGGTGCAAACATCACCGTCTGGTTGTTATAGTTGAACTCTTCCAGCAGCCAGCGGCAGAATTTCTCGGCATCGTCCACGGGAAGTTCCACAGCGGCGTAGAAGGCGCCCAGGGGCATCGGGCACTTAATGCCCTCTATCTTGTTCAAGCCCTCCACCAGAATCTGGCGGCGCTTGAGGTATTCTTTCTTTACTTCGTCAAAATATTCCTGGGGTGTGTCCAGTGCTGCCAAAGCGGCAATCTGGCCCCATTTGCTGCAGCACAGACGCGCCTGGGCATATTTGAGCACCAGCGGCATAAACTCTTTGTTGCGGGAAACGATAAAGCCCACGCGGGCGCCGCACATACTGTAGCGCTTGGACACGGAGTCTATCAGAATGATATTGTCGTCCATATCCGGCACCTGCATAAACGAGAAGTGCGGCTCGTCGGTATAGCAGAACTCGCGGTAAACCTCGTCGGCAATGATGAACAGGCCGTGCTTCTTGGCAATGCCGCACAGCTGTATCACATCTTCTTTGCTATAGAGTTTGCCGGTGGGGTTGGCGGGGTTGCAGATCAGTATCGCCTTGGTCTTGGGGGTGATGACCTTTTCCACTTCGCTCATAGGGGGTAGCGCAAAGCCGTCTTCGATATGGGTGGTGATGGGCACCAGCTTGGCGTCGAACTGAATGGAGAAGGTGTTGTAGTTGGTGTAGAACGGCTCGAACACTATGATTTCGTCGCCGGGGTCGCAGATGGCCTCTATGGAGATCTGGATGGCCTCGCTTCCGCCGTGGGTCACTATAATGTCCTTGGTCTCAACGTCAATGCCGATTCCCTTGTAATATTTCACCATTCCCTCGCGCAGGGGCAGGTCGCCCAGCGAATTGGGATAGGAAATAATGGAGAGTTTGTTCTCACGCACTGCATCCAGCGCCACTTTGGGAGAGTCCAGGTCGGGCTGACCCATATTCAGACGGTAAATCTTAATGCCGCGCTTTGCGGTTTCGTCGGAGAGTGGAATGAGTTTTCTGATGGGGGAATAAGGCATTGCAAGCGCCTTCTTTGAAAATGTGAGCATATCTTTAATCTCTTTTATTGTCTTTCATATTGTGCCAGCTGCTTGAGGAACCCTTCAATCTTTGGTTGTATGAGTCTTGTGGGGCAGTCGTAATTATTCACCATAATGGCAAAGCGCAGTAATTCGCCGCCGGCCGTCTCTACATACCCGGCATAGCATTTCACCGCCGTCATAGAGCCGCTCTTGCAGTGGATGCGGCTTCTGAGGCTCTCAGGCTCCTTGGAAAGGACATATTTCAAAGTCCCTTCGCCGCCCGGAGTCGGAAACGATGCCAAGTAAGAGGCAAATATATTGCTCTTTTGCATCATTCGGTAAAAATTGCAGTAAAAACGGGGCGAAACAAAGTTGAAACGGCTCAGGCCGCTGCCGTCGTCCTGCCTCAGGCCGGTGGTGTTGCAGCCCGCGGCGGCTATATACTCTTCCACCGCCTTGGGGGCTTTTGAATAACTTGCTTCGTCGGCCAGATGCAGCGAGAGCATCATAAACAGCGTCTCTGCAAAGAAATTGTTGCTCTTGGTGTTGGTCTCGCGGCAGATGTCGGAGAGGAAGGGCGAATATGTCGTGGCCAGAAGCGCCGCCGTGTCGGGAGCGGCCCCAAGGCCGGCGCCGCGGGTCTGGATCCCTTCTGTAGCAAGATATACACTGAAACTCTCTGCCAGAGTCAGGGACGGGAACTTGTTGGATACCGCTATGGTGTCGGTCCTGCGGTCGGCGGCATAGGTGCCGGTGAACCGCCCTACCGGAGATAGGTCGCTGGAATAATAGGTCAGCTTATTGCCCGTCTTGGGGGCGCCGGTGGTGGCGCTCAATTGTAGGTTCATCCGGGAATAAACCGCCTCCACGGGGGTTATCAGCAGGCTGTCGCCTTCGAAGGGGCCGGGGGTGACGCAGTAGTAAGATAGGTTTTCGGCAAAGGAGAGGCCGCAGGGGCCGTTGCCATAGTCGGTGCCCAGGTCGGCCCAGCACCAGTTGTCCTGGATAATGCCATCTTTGAATATGCCGGCATCGCCCTTAACCTTGCCATCTATGGCGGTGATTCCCGCCCCCTTTACCGCATCTGTCCACTGGGCGAACACCAGATTGATATCTTCTGCAATGAGGCTGTGCGAACCCAGAGTCGGGTCGCCGCCGCCAATTATGTAAAGGTCGCCGTGCAGTACGCCCTCATCGTCGATGGTGCCGGCATATGCTATCTTGGTTTCGAACTTGAAATCGGGGCCGAGAACATCCAGAGCAACGCCGGTGGTGATGGTCTTCATTGTCGATGCAGAGAGCAGCGGCAGGTCGGGATTCCACTGCGCCACCGTCTTTCCGCGGCCGTCCACCGCCAATATCGCCACGGCTGCATTCTTGAACAGGGTGTCGGTCTTGATTGCAGTGTCCACATAGCGCTGCACGTTGTTCTGCGCGAACACAGCCGCCGGCGCCATCAGCACCGCAGCAACGACCAGACAGAATAGTTTCCTCAGCATCACCAAAAGGTTTACACTGCAAATATATAGTTTTTTAGAGGAATCATTTTTCTTATATTTGCATATCTCTTGAACGGGATACACGGCTGGTTGCGGATAACCGCGTATAATACC
>JAFRRR010000132.1 GCA_017428035.1 Bacteroidales bacterium
GCTTTTACCAGCAGCGCCATTGAATACGTCGCGCATGAGGCAGATCTCATATTTGTTGCCGTTGCCTGCACCGGTGCAAAGACCACCCTCCTGGAGGGCCGACCAACTGCCTATTCTCTGATGCAGGGTGCCGTCGAAAGATTTCCATGCTCCGTCCTCGGCAAGGCTGCCCTCGATGATGAAGTCATAAGCGTCCAGAGAGTAATTTGCGTAACCGCTGGTAAACTCACCGTCGGTGTTGATGTTAAGACGGATAGGGAGGCCGATTTTCTCCTCAACGCCTTCATCGTTTACTTTTGAACCTGAAGCAGCTGCAAGCAGGTCACCGATCTTTGAGTTGTTAAACTCAAGATAATAGAATACAAAGAAATCATCTGAGTAAACGCGAATCTCATTGACTGCATCCCAAGGAGAAGCTGCGTCGGATTTTGCAGAAACCACGTTGGCAGCGGGGAGCTTTGCCCAGTCGGCGAAGTCGCCGTCGATGGTGATGGGCTGAACATAAGTGGGTTCAGGATCGGGTCCATCATCGGGGCCGGGACCGGGACCGGGAGTGGGCTGAGGTTTGGGTTGTTTGTTGCAGGCGGCGAAAGCCATCACTGCAGCCAGCATTAAAACAAAAATCTTTTTCATTTTAACTGTTTTTTAGATTGGTTAATGATTGGTGTTATAAAAAGTGTTCAACATTATCTGGGGTTTTGCTCGATACCGCTCACCAGAATCTCATCGTCGGGAATCTGGTAGGGGATGCGCAGGTCGTTGCAGTCCACAACTTCCCAAGGCTGTACGCCGGCAAAGCGGCGGTCCATACTCAGGCGGTTGCGATATACGTCATAGGCGCGGTGGCCTTCGAAGCAGAGCTCCATGCGGCGCTCGTCCAGAACGACCTCAAGGGCGGTTTTATATTCGTGGCTTTGGGCATCGGCCAGATTTTTCCACTCGGGGATGCCGGCACGCTTGCGGATAACGTTCACATCTTTGATAGCCTCTGCATCATGTCCCAGTTTGGCATTGGCCTCGGCACGGTTGAGCACGATTTCTGCCCAGCGGATAACCACGGGAGAAGAGAGCATAGCGTCACCGTCCTGCCAGCTGAACTTGGACATATAATACTGAGGATAGGTGTTGCGGACGCCTTGTGCAAAGTCGGTGTTTTCACGCACGAATACCTGTGTCTCCTGACCTTCGTAGTTGATGAAGTACTGAGGGTAACCGTTGTTTACGCCGGGTTTTGACTTATGGACGGTGGTGTAGCTCTTGCCGTTGTAGGTGAACTTCACGTTGCCCTCTGCATCGATGGGGGTCAGACCTTTGTCGGCTCCGGCCACGATGGCGTTGGAGCGGAAGTTGTTCACGCCGTCGTCAATGGGCCAGTGAACCATCTTGGTGCCAGCGGGAACCTTGTCTGAAGCGTAGAGGCTGTAATATGCAGCAAAACGCTTGTCCTCGGGATAACGCCTGAAGAGCTCGATCAGAGGGTCAGCCCAGTACATCTCGCCCCAGCCTTCACCGCCGGTACCGTTGGTGGAAAAGTACATGGAGCCTATGGAACCACGGGCCTGGGTGTCGGTTGGAGTGTGGGCGATGCACCAGATGGTTTCCTTGGCGGTGCGTGCATTTGCAAAGTAGGTGGGCAGGTTGGCGGTGGGCTCAAGATTGGCCGAAGGGTCGCTGCCAAGCATCTCGTTGCAGAGATCCAAGCATTCCTGGTTCTTTTCCATATAGAGGTATACGCGGGTCAGCAGACCGGCGGCTGCATCGTAGCTCACAAAGCCCTTGTCGCCGCGGCTGCTCTTGCCCTTCATGAGTTCCATAGCCTTCTTGAGGTCTTCCACAATCTGGTCGTAAACCTTGTATACGGTTTCGCGATGGGTCTCGGAGCAGTCGGTGGAGGTACGGAGCACTACGCCAAGGGTGTTCTCGTCGCTGAGGGTGTACAGCTTGGAGTAGAGGATAGACAGATGGAAGTGGCCGAGGGCGCGGAAGAAGTAGTTCTCGCCCAGCATATGGTCACTGGTAGAGCCGGCTCCTTCGGGGATAGCCTCGATGTTGGAATTGGCTGCGTAAATCACCTTGTATGCAACCCACCACATATAGAAGTTGGACTTCTGAGAGCCGAAGTCATTGTAGCGAATCTGCTGGCAGAGAGGGTCGCTGGTCTCACCTGACAGGCATACATTGTCGCCGCGGAACTCGGTCATCTGGAATATCAGACGGACGTATTCCATACCGTCGATAGTCTTGCCGCGGTATTGCTGACCGTCCTTGAATATCGAGTAGATACCGTCGGTGGTATAAACCGCCGCATCGGGATTCTCCTTAAGCATGTTGGAGGTCATCACGTCCGACCTATAGAAGTCCATGTTGCAGGAAGCCAGGGCCAGAAGGGCGATTGTGTAAAGTATTATTTTTTTCATATAGTAAATCGTTCTTTATTGATTAGTGCCTTTACCCGGATTCTGAGGAATGCCGCTAACGAGGATTTCGTCGGCCGGGATTGCAAAAAGGAATTCATCACAGTCATAGGGGTACTCCTTCCAGGGTTGTACACCTGCAAACTTGTGGCTGATGTTCCGCTTGTTGCGGATCAGGTCAAAGGGGCGCTGGGCCTCAAAGCAGAGCTCCATACGGCGTTCGTCAAGCACTACGTCCAGGACATCGGTATACTCATGGGTGCGGCATTCTGCCATATTGGCCCACTCGTGGATGCCGGCGCGGCGGCGCAGTACGTTCACATCCTTGATAGCCTCTTCGTCGTGCCCGAGTTTGGCATTGGCTTCGGCGCGGTTAAGGATTACTTCCGCCCAGCGGATCATTACGGGAGAGCACAGATTGGGGTCTCCGTCCTGATTTGCGAACTTGGTGTTGTAGTACTGCGGATAGGTGTTGCGCGTGCCCTTTGCAAAGTCGCAGTTGTCGCGGACATACACGGGTGTCTCCTGGCCTTCATAAGTGATGAAGTATTGGGGATAGCCGTTATTCACGCCGGGTTTTGACTTGCGCACGGCGGTGTAGTTCTTGTTCATGTAAGAGAATGTCACATTGCCGTTGGCGTCGGGAGTGAGACCTTTGTCCGCGCCGGCCACTATGGCGTTGGAGCGGAAGAAGTTCTTGCCGTCGTCAATGGGCCAGTGTACCATCTTGGTTCCGTCGTCAAGCTTGCCGTATTGCACGAAGAATGCATTGAAACGGGCATCCTGGGGGTAGCGGAGGAAGAGTTCCATTAGAGGGTCGGTCCAGTATACCTCGCCCCAGCCTTCACCTCCGGTACCGTTGGGAGAGAAGTACATAGAGCCCAGGGAGCTGCGTCCCACCGCATCCTGAGGCGTACAGGCAACACACCAGAGGGTCTCCTTGGAGGTGCGGGTGCGGGTGTAATAGTCCGCCAGGCCGGAAGTCGGCTCAAGATTGGCAGAAGGGTCTCCGCTCAGCAGCTCGTTGCAGAGGGCCAGGCACTCCTCGTTTTTCTCCATGTAGAGATAAACGCGGGTAAGGAGAGCGCGGGCTGCATCGTAGCCTATGTAGCCGGCATCACCGCGGCGGGAATTGCCCTGCATAAGTTCTATAGCCTTCTTTAGGTCTGCCTCGATCTTGTCGTATACCAGACCGACGGTGGAACGCTCTGTCACCGAACAGTCGGTGGAAGTGCGCAGAACCACGCCAGGATTTTCCCTGCCGAGGGGATATTGCTTTGAATACAGGCAGCTCAGGCACAGGTGGCAGAACGCCCGCATAAAGTAGTTTTCTCCAAGAAGCTGGTTGTTGGAAGGTTCACCTTCCGGCAGCATCTCAATAATGGAATTTGCCGAATAGATGATCTTGTAGCAGCACCACCAGAAATAGTAGGAGTGTTTCAGTTCGGGGGTGTCGTCGTAGCAGGCCGAGTTGTATATGGGAGACGAGGTGGTGCCGGAAAGCATCGCGTTGTCGCCGCGCATCTCGGTCATATGGTTCCACATCTTTATGAATGTAAGACCATTGTCAGACTTGCCCCTGTATTTCATCGAATCCTTGAACATCGAGTAGTTGCCGTCGGTAGAATACACGGCGGCACTAGGGTCGCTCTTGAGCTGCGAGGATGTCATCGTATCGCTGCGATAGAAATCCATATTGCAGCCCCAGAGAACAAGGGCTCCGATTAATAATAGGATTATGTCAAGTCTTTTACGCATAGAACGGCAGATTAGAACTTGATGTCAACACCCAGGGAAACGGCCATAGGCACCGGATAGTTGTTGCTGTAGGAGCCGGCCAGACGGTATTCCGAACCTTCGAGCTGAACCTCGGGGTCCATACCGGAGAAGCGGGAGAGAGTCCACAGGTTGTCTGCGGTTGCGAATACGCGTGCGCTGGACATTCCGATATGTTTGATGACGTTTACGGGGAGGTCATAGCTCAGGGTCACGTTTCTCAGACGGAAGAAGCTGCCGTCCTCGAGCTGACGGGAAGAAGGCTTGCAGGAGTTCTTGTTACCGTTGAGCACGAGTCTGGGGTGGGTAGCTGCATAGTTGAGACCGTAGGGGTCATCTTTCTCCCAGCGGATCCAACCCAGGCCATTGTCGTGAGACATCTGGTTGTAGTCGGTGTAAGCACCGTCGGAGTCCATCACGCAGCGGGTGTAGTTGAATACCTTGTTGCCGTAGATGAAGCTGCCGTTTGCACTGAGGGTGAGGCCCTTCCAGCTGAAAGCCATATTCAGACCGCCGCTGAACATAGGAGAAGCGGTGCCCACGAACTGGGCTGTTGCCAGTGCATAGTCGTTGGTCGGGGTAACTGAGCCGTCTTCGTTTACGTGCTCCCACAGGGGGTCACCATTTTCTACGTCAACACCGATCCACTTGGGAATGAACCAGGAGTAGATGTCGCGGCCCACGGAAATCTTCTGGTTGTAACCGGAAGAGGTGGTCTGCAGGATGTCGTCGGGATTGCCGTCGCCGTCGCCGTCAGGCAGGCTGATCACGCGGTTCTGGTTGAAGCCGATGTTGAAACCGGCATCCCAGCGGAAATCGCCAAGCTTGAGTATGGTGCCGTCAATTGCGAACTCAATACCACGGTTGCGTACGGTTCCGCGGTTGTCCATAAACTCGAAGAAGCCTGTGGAAGTTGCGGTGGGAACTGCAAGCAGCAGGTTGGTATTGATTGTATTATAAAGGTCAACTGTGATGTTTACGTTGTTCTTGAGGGTAGCATCGATACCGAAGCTGGCCATATAAGCCTCCTCCCAGCCAAGACGGGGGTTGGCCTGCTGAGAGAGGACGGCTGCAGTGATGCCCTCGTAGTTGGGCTCCAGCACGTAGATGTCCTGATAGCGGAATGCGGCAATGTTGTCATTACCGGTCTTACCGTAACCGGCGCGTACTTTCAGGAAACTGATGAAGTCCTGGCCTTTCATAAAGTCCTCGTTGCTGATGATCCAGGCTGCGGAACCGCCCGGGAAGTAACCGCCGCGGTTCAGAGGGCCGAACTTGTAGCTCTCGTCGTAGCGGATGGAACCGGTCAGGATGTATTTGCCCATCAGGGTGTATTGAGCCTGTGCAAGGAGTGCCCAGGTGCGGCTGTGATAGTCATAGCCCGAAGATTCGATGGTGCTGGGGGCGCAGTTGCTTATTGAGCGCTGGCCGGCAGGCATATTCTTACCTTCGGTGCTGAGGCTGCGGGTGTAACCCTCGCCATATTCCCAGCCAACAATAGCGCTCACGTCGTGAATGCCATTGAATACGTTGTGGAACTTGAGCAAGTCGGTGGTGCCCCAGCCGTTCCACTCACTGTCGGAGTTGGAGAGGTGTCCGTTGTTTGCATATGACGGGGACTGGGTGCGGGGATCGATATAAGACTCCCAGAAGTCGTTGGAAGTATCGTAGCGGTTGGTAGAGGTAAAGCTCAACCAGTCGGTGATGTTCCAGATGAACTGCAGGTCGGCCACTACGCTTTCGCCGTGCCCCTTGTTGTAGTTGTAAAGCTCGTTGTGGAGAATGTTGTACTTGTCGTGTGAGTACCAGGGCTTGCCGTTATCGTTACGTGCAGGAGAGTTCACAAGCAGCACTTCGTCGGTGATGTTGCCGTCTGCGTCAATCACGTAAGGGATATCCCAAGGGAGGGCGCGGTATGCGCATTCGAGGGTTACATAAGAAGATTCCTCACGGGAAGAGGAACGCTTGTAGCTCACGCGGGCGTTCATTGTCAAGCGGTCAGTGATGGCTGTGGACAAGTTTACGCGGGCAGAAGTACGCTTGTAGTTGGTGTTGATGAGGGTGCCGTTTTCATTGAAGTGGTCCAAACTAACAAAGTAGTTGGTACGGCCGCTCTTGCCGCCTACTGAAGCGTAGTAATTCTGAACGTTACCCAGACGGAAGCTGTTGTTAACCCAGTCGAAATCCTGAGTGAGAAGCTCTTCGGGACGCTGGCTGGGGAAGATCATCTTGGAGTACATCTTCTTCTGGGTGTAGTAGAGTTCCTCGGAATTCATAGCTTTAAAGCGACCTGTGAGGGCTTTCTTGATACCGTAGGAAGCCTTGAAGTTAACTACCGGCTTGTCCTGCTTTGCGCTCTTGGTGGTAACGACAATGACACCGCCGGCAGCGGAAGCACCGTAAAGCGCGGTGGCAGCCGCATCCTTAAGTACGGTGAGGGTCTCGACGTCGTTGGGGTTGAAGTCGCCGCCGGCAACACCGTCAACCACGTACAGAGGACCTGCACCGGCGCTGATGGAGCCGGTACCGCGGATGCGGATTGCTGCTTCCTGACCGGGCTGGCCGGAGGAATTCATGGCAACCACGCCGGCAACCTTACCCTGCAGCATATTGCCGACATCGGGTGACGTTACGTCGGTGAGTTTCTCGCCGCTCATGGAAACAACGGCACTTGAAAGCTCGGCTTTCTTCTGAGTGGTGTAACCCAGCACGACAACTTCGTCCAGAAGGAGGTTGTCGGGCTGCAGCTTGACGTCGATGCGCGTGCGGTCGCCTACCTGCTCGGTTACAGTCTTGTAGCCGATGCTGGAGATGGTGAGGGTGGCTGCAGGAGATGCAGAAAGCACGTAGTTACCGTCATAGTCGGTAACAGTACCGCCACCGTTGGAAGCTACTACTCCGGCGCCGATAACGGGTTCGCCGGTGGATGCGTCCAGCACCCTGCCGACAACCTGATGCGTCTGAGCGAACATCTGCGACGAGATGGCCAGCAGTGCCAGCGCTATCGTCAGAATTCGAATTGATTTTTTCATCTGGTTTTTAATTAATATATAAATGCAAATATCCTTTAATTATAACAGGTCATTCAATCCTATCAGGTTGAAGGCGCGGAAGTATTTGTCCATGTCGCGCTCTATGCGGCCCAGGACAACTTCCTCAGCATCAATGCCAAGGCGGCCGAGGTTTTCATACAGGAATCCGCGGGCGGCCAGGGTGCGGGGCTGCTGCCAGATGTAGCGGCAGCAGGTGGCCACGATCCAGTCCTGACGGTCGGGTGTAAGTTCCGTGAGGTCCTTGCCCAACTCATCTTCGTGGAGCCATTTCTCCCAGCGGTGGGAGTCGTGTACCTCTGCTATGAGGGTGTCGCGCATATTGGAGAGTACTGCAACCTTGCCCTCTGCCTCGAACTTTTTCTCAAGCTCTTCCAGCTCGCACAGGGCGCGGTATTCGCCCATTGTGAACTCGGGGCCCACGTTGGCGGCGCCCATCCCGCAGAGGGGATACTCCTCGGGGTTGGCTACATCATCGGTATAATGACCTTTGATGTAGCTTCCCAGAGGACGGACTTTAGCCGTAAGACGACGGGCCACTTCGCCATCGAAGATGGTGGTGTCCAAGTCGGTACCAACCTTTCCGACTATGAAACACGGCCAGACGTCGGGCAGTCCTGCACCAACCAATCCTAATTTCAAATCACTTATGAAAGTATCAAAAGTTGTTTCATCTGCAAGTCCGCCGTGGACCTCTTCTGTGCCCACCTCGTAGGATATGGGGGCGATGCCCTTCTCCTTGCGGAACTTCTCTACGTGCGCAATCAGCTCCACGGTGCGCTTTGCCACCAGGTGGATGTCTATTGTCTCCCCTTTGGGGACGTTGATGTCCACGGTGGGGTCCACGTGTATCAAATCATAACCGGCCAGAACAGCTGCTTCGAAAGACTTCTTTACTCCGTTCATGGCGTCTTCCGTGCTCCACTTTTCGGTACGCTGCCTGTCCTTGAGCCAGGGGCCGCCGTGGTCGATGGCTATGATCACCGGGCCGGTGAAATTGACGCGTTCCGTTTCGAAACGCACCGTGCGCACGAATGCCTCCTGGGTCATTCCGGTATAGCCGCCGTCGCAGTCAATCTGGTTGAGTGTGGCTGCGAAATAAATGGGCGCGTTGTTGCGCTTTGCGGCGCGCAGGCTGGCGCGGATCACAGTGGGAGAGTTGGGGCAGGCCGCGAATATGGTGCGGGGGATGCCGGTCTCCTTCTGGAGCTGGTCGATTCTCTGAAGCAGTTTCTCTGTCTTGCGCATATTATTATATATAGAGTGTTACTCCTTCTACAACACGGGAGATGTTGCCCGATACAGAAGGCGTGTCGGGGCACAGGCCCAAATTGATGGATTTGAACATTCCAAGCATCTGGGCGGTGAATACGTATGCCACGCAGCCATAGCAGGCGGGCATATCATCTTTGAAGCCGAGCTCTACACACAAGTCGGCAGGTACGCCTGGATTCTGGAGACATACCACCACACTGGCCTTCACGGTGTTGTTGGCCTGAATCTGCCTGATCAGATCCAACTCGTAGCGGCGGATCTTTTCAATAGGAGACACGAGGTATACCAGCAGGGATTCGGGATTCACCAAAGCCTTGGGGCCGTGACGGAACCCCAGGAACGAGTCAAAGGCGCACATAACGGCGCCGTCGGTGAGCTCCTGCAGTTTGAGGCGCGATTCCTCTGCAACACCCTGGAGAGGGCCGCTGCCCAGGAATATGGCGCGCTTGAAGTCGCGTCGGGTGAGCTGCTCTATTTCGCTTTCGTATTTATCCATTGCAGCCTTGACGCAGCTTGACAAGGTCTCGATATATTTCTTGTGCTCTTTCAGGCGGTCTATGTTGGCAATCATAGAGCAGGAGAGGAGCATAGTGGAGTAGCTGCTGGTCATTGCCAGGGAGAGGTCGTTGGTCTCGGGGGGCAGCAGCACGCACAGGATGTTGTCGCCCTTGCGCTGTGCAAGCTGACCATCTGCGTTGCAGGTGATAAAAATGTGTGCAATGCGGCCGGCGGTGGCTTCAACTGCCTTTACTGCACCGATGCTTTCGGGGCTGTTGCCGCTGCGGGCAAATGAAATCAGCAGCACCTTGCTCTCCTTGTTGAAATAGAATTCGGGTGCCGTGAGGATATCGGTGGTGGCAATTGCGCGGGCGCCTCTGAACGGTGTGTCAAACAGTGCGGGTTCCAGTGCGTCACCTATATATGCGGAAGTACCGGCTCCGGTCATAATAATTTCGAAACCTTCCGAAACATAACGGTCTACGAAGGCTTTGATCTCATCCTTGCGCTTAAGTATTATGTCACAAGCCTTTAGCCACACTTCTGGCTGTTGTTTGATCTCTTTGTACGTGTATAAATCCTGTGTCATCTTTTTGGTTTTTATCCGAACAAAATTACAAAAAAATGCACATTGTTTCGGTTTATTCTGCAGAAAACGTTTCGCTTGGTTTCGCTTTGTTGCGGGTTTTACGGGTCAACGGTCTCTACGTTAACGTTCATAGACTTGAGCTGGTTTCGCATATTGGCGGGAAATCCGCTGTCGGTGATTATTGTGTTAAGTTTGTCAACCGAGGCGATGAATGCCAGCGCGCGCTTGCCCACCTTGCTGGAATCAAACACTGCTATTACCTCGGAGGCGCGGGAAATCATCACTTGGTTGGTGCTGGCTTCCTCTACGTTGGGAGTGGAAAGACCCGATTCAACGCTGAAACTGTCCACGCCCAGGAAAAGCTTGTCGCAATAGAAAAGCTTGAGGTTGGATTCTGCCAGCGGCCCCACCACAGAAAGACTGGTTTCCCGCAGCAGGCCGCCCAGCATCATCACCTTGAAACGGCGGTATTTTACCGCTTCCATCATTGCGTTCACGGAGGTGGTTACTATTGTTAAATCATTGTAATTATGTAGGTTACGAACAACTTCCAGGGTGGTTGTGCCGGAATCTATAAGAATGGTGTCGCCATCTTTTATGTGTGCTGCGGCAGCCCTGCCTATAGCCTGCTTTTCACGGGAGTTGACCATCTGCTTGAAACTGATGTTGTGCTCGTCCGGCTCTTTCTGGTTTGTGTTGCTCTCCATCAGAGCCCCACCGTGTACTCTGATCAGTAGCTTGCGGTCCTGGAGAATGCGGAGGTCCTTGCGGATGGTGACTTCGGAAACGCCAAACATATCCTTGAGTTGGGAAACGGTCACTGAAGAGTCCTCGCGAAGTTTCTGAAGAATAGCCGACCTGCGGCCCTGGGCGGTATCGTAGATTTTCATAGTGTTTCGGTTTTATGCAAATATAGTAATATTTCGATATGAAACAAAGCGAAATCGAAAATCTTTCGAAAAAAAAGATTATATTTGTACCGTAGAGAAAAATCGAAACCCTATGAAAAAGTATGACATTGCCGCTATTGGCGAGCTCAACGTGGACATTATCCTCAACAGGATTGAATCTGAACCCGAAATCGGCAAGGAGAAATTTGCTCAGGATATGATTGTGACCCTGGGCAGTTCCACCGCAATTTTTGCCGCCAACGCAGCTTCGCTGGGCAGCAAGGTGTGCTTTGTTGGGATGATTGGACGTGATTCTTTTGGTTCTCTGGTGCGTACATCGCTGGAAGCCCGCGGCGTAGACACCAGCTACCTTGTAGAGGGAGATACTCCCACGGGAGCCTCGATTTGTATGAGTTATGGAGAGGACCGTGCGGTGCTGACATATCAGGGCGCTATGGATGTGATGGGGCTGGACGATATGGATCTTTCGGTTTTCGACCAGACGAAACATATCCATCTGAGTTCAATATTTATGCAGAGCGGCGTGCTGCGCGATCTGGAAAAGATTCTGGACCTTGCGGCCGCCAAGGGTGTCACCGTTTCGCTTGATACCCAGTGGGATCCGATAGAGAAGTGGGCTTTTGACTATAAGAAGCTTCTGCACAAGATCACCGTGTTTATGCCCAACGAAAAGGAACTGCAGGAGCTCACCGGCAAGAAAGACCTGGAAAGCGCGATTGCAGAGGTTGAGCCGTATCTTGGCTGTGCAATGATGCTCAAGTGCGGCAGCAAAGGTTCCATACTTATAAAGAAAGACGGCAGCCGCACCCAGCTGCCGGCATTCCTTAATAAAGATGTTGTGGATGCCATAGGCGCCGGCGACAGCTGCAACTCGGGTTTTGTGAGCGCCTTTGTCAAAGGGCTGCCGCTTGAGGAGTGCCAGCGCACCGGCAACCTGACCGGTGCCGTGAATACCACCGCCGCCGGCGGCACCGGGGCTTTTGCCTCGCTGGAAGCTGTGCGCAAGGTGTGCAAGGAGCGTTTTGGACAAGAAATCAAACTGTAACCATGAAAAATTATATTCTCATAATCACGGCTTTTCTGGCCGCAGCGTGCTCCACCAAACTGCCGGTCGACCGGCTGGTCTGCGGCGGACGCACCGTCAAGGACATCGGCGTCATTGTCTCTGAGCAACCCGCCGAAGGCTTCGATGGGATGACCTTGCGCACCGTCACATTCGTAAACAACGGCACCGCCGCCGTAATAGTGGATGCTATGGAATCTTCCCGCATTGAGATCTGCGGCAAGAAGGTCTGGTCCCTGCAGGCTACATCCTCTGAGGACCGCAAGGACTGGCTGCTCCCCGTAAACAAGGGGTTCTACCAGCGCAATTATTTGGGAATGAACCAGTCCGACTATGGTGGTGGAATTCCTATGATATGTCTTTGGACTCCGGAGCAGAATCTGAGCGTGGGCGTTGCGGAGCCTGTTCTCAAGCTCGTGTCAATGCCGGTGAGCCGTAGGGGCAACCGCACTTGCGCCTGCATCCGTCAGGACTTTGACGAGCCGGTAATGTTGCAGCCGGGCGAGAGCCTGAGTTCGGTCCGCCAGTTCGTGATGGAGAGCAAAGGAGACTTTTTCAACCCGCTTCGCCGGTTCGCCAATTTTATGGAGGCTGAATACGGATATCAGCCACCCGTTTCGCCGGAAGATGCTTTCGATGCCGTCTGGTGCGCCTGGGGCTATCGCCGCACCTTTACTGCAGACGAAGTTATAGGCACCCTGCCAAAAGTTGTGGAACTCGGCTTCAAATGGGTGGACGTGGATGACGGCTACCAGATATGCGAAGGCGACTGGGAGGCCAACGAGCGCATTGGAGACGAGGGCATGCGTCGTATAGTGGATGCGATACACCAGGCCGGGCTCAAGGCAAAGATCTGGTGGGCTCCTCTGGCGGCAGACCCCGAAAGCCGCGTTGCAAAGGAACATCCCGAGATGCTGCTGGTGCAGGCCGACGGCACTCACGAGGATATCAGCTACTGGGACAGTTGGTACCTCTCTCCCGTAAACACTGCTACCTGGGACTACACTGTAAATCTGGTGGATATGTTTACCAAGGACTGGGGCTTTGACGGCTTCAAGCTGGACGGTCAGCATCTGAACCTCTCTGCACCCGACTACAACCCCGCCAGTGAACTCGGGCGTCCGGAAGAGGCGTGCGAACGTCTCCCCGAATTCTTCGAGAAGATTTACTCCCGCGCCCGGGAGAATTGCCCCGGAGCGGTGGTGCAGATATGCCCCTGCGGATGTGCAATCAATTTTTTCTATACTCCTTTCATGAACCAGGCAGTGGCTTCCGACCCGACCTCCAGCGCCCAGATACGTATGAAGCGCAAGACCTTCGCCGCCATCTGTCCCGATCTGGCCTACTATGCCGACCACGTGGAGCTTAGCGACGGCGGCAAGGATTTCCCCTCGCAAATAGGTGTGGGTGGTGTGATAGGCGCCAAGTTTACCTGGCCTAAGCCCAACCCCGACGCAGAAAGGGACCGTGACGGCTGCCTGCTGGACGAAGAGAAGGAGAGTCTGCTGCGCAAGTGGGTTTCTATTTACAACGACAAAATGCTTTCCCGCGGCACTTATCTCAACCTTTACGACTATGGATTTGACAAGCCAGAGGCGCATGTGATTGAGAAGGAGGGCGCAATGTACTATGCCTTCTACGCCCCCGAATGGAACGGTGAGCCCATTACCCTGCGCGGTCTGGGCGAGGGGAACTACAAGGTCACCGAATATGCATCGGACGACCTTCGCACCTACCAGGTGCAGGGCCCCGATCCTGTAATCAACCCCGTATTCAAGGGGAGTTACCTTATAGAAGTGAAATAACCAACAATATAATAGTATGATTAAGAAATTTCTGACATTATTTCTGATTGTTCCGTTCCTTGCGGCTTGCCCCAAGCCGGAACCCGAGCCGGGGCCCGACGTGCCTCCCGGACCTGATCCCGGCCCCGAAACCCAGGCTGAGATTGTAATAAGCAGCCCTGCAGCCTTTGATATGCCTTATGCCGGTGGCGAAGCTACTCTGTCCTTTACTTCCAATGTTGACTGGAAAGTTGCGTCTCTTGATTCATGGGTGACAGTGAGCCCCGAAAGCGGAGCCGCATCGGCTTCTGCCGTTAATGTAAAGCTCTCTGTGGAGGCAAATCCCGGCACGGCTGCCAGAAGCGCCACCATTTATATTTTTGCCGGCGACGCCACGGAGACGGTTACAGTTAATGAGGCATTCGACTTCTATATGGGAGCAGAAGCGGAGCTGGTCAGCGGCTCTACCGTGCTGGCCACCAATCCCAATGTGGAGAAATTCCTGAACGAGGTCAACTATCCCGACCGTGACTGGACCTACACCAAGGTTCTTGATTACTACGGCGGTTTCAATGGAAAGACCTATAACGATAACGGTCAGGAAGACCCCAATGGCAAGATGTTCAACTGGGCCTATGAACCCTTCTCCGACAAACCTTGCAGCTACAGTATCCGCTGGAATCCCGAGGACATGGAGGCAGGCGACATGACGCTGACCCTTGAAGACCAGCTTGACTGGCGATCTGAAACCACCGTTAAAGAAGGCTCACGCTATGTCAATATCACCAATCTCGTGCCCAACGATCACTATACCTACAAGGTGACCACCGCCGGCGGCAAAGTGCTCGCTCAAGGCGATTTCAACACTACCGGCAGCCTGCATCAGGTATATTTCGCTGGCAAACTTGCCAAGGGCGGTTGCCGTAACGGTCGCGACCTTGGCGGCTGGACGGGTCTCGGTGGCAAGAAAATCAAATACCGCTTGCTCTATCGCGGTGGCCGTATGGAAGAGATTTCGGTTGCAGATGGTGGTCCGGAGGCTATGGCGCAGGGAATTGGAGCGGAACTGGACCTTCGCAACAGCGACAGACTCTCCAAAGCTGCAGTTCCCGGCCTTGACTTCTGTGCTCCCGGCATCGAACAGGGCGGAACCTGGATGCTTAAAAACGGTAATTCCAACGGCAACTTTGGCAAGCAGTGTTTCGAATTCGTTGTCAACAGTGTCCGCGCGGGCAAGGGCGTGTTCTTCCACTGCTCACTGGGCCGCGACCGCACCGGCACGCTGGACATCCTGCTGCTGGGTTTGCTGGGTGTCAGGGAAGGTGACATAGGCAAAGCCTACGAGGTTACTTATTTCGCTCCTGTCGGCTACAGTGTGTCTTCTTCAGAGAAGAGCGGCAACCCGACCCCCGTCTTCAAAAATACCCGTAATGCATGGGTCTACAGCGATGTAGTGCCTTATTTCTGGGGTCTGGCAGACCAGACCGAAGGCAAGACATTTGCCGACGGTGTGGAGAAGTATCTCCTGGAGGTTGCCGGCGTAAGCCAGCAGGACATCGACGATTTCCGCAACTTAATGCTTGAATAATCATCATCACCATGAAAAAGATTAACGTAATACTGGCCGTTGCGGCACTGGCTGCTCTGGCCGTTTCCTGCCAGAAGGCCGATCCTTACGGCTACACCATCAAAAACAATCAGATAGTCTACAACACTCCCGAGCGTCCCGCCGACCAGCAGAGCATGCTCGGTTTTGCGGCAGAACCCATAGAGAATGTCCGCATAGGCTTTGTGGGTCTGGGTATGCGCGGAAGTGGAAGCGTAGATATCATTACTTATGTCGACAACTGCGAGATCGTGGCTGTTTGTGACCTCTATCAGGACAGGGTAGAGGCTATCCAGAAGATGCTTGCCGAGCGCGGCAAACCCGAAGCTGCCGGCTACTGGGGAGAGGAGGGCTATAAACAGCTCTGCGAGCGCGATGACATTGACCTTGTGTATCTGGCAGTCCCCTGGCAGCTGCACACCCCCATTGCCGTATATGCGATGGAGCACGGCAAGCACGTTGCTATCGAGGTCCCTGCTGCCACCAGTATCCAGGAGTGCTGGGATCTGGTGAACACTTCAGAGCGCACACGCAAGCACTGTATGATGCTCGAGAACTGCTGCTACGACTTTTTCGAGCTGACCTGCCTGAATATGATACAGCAGGGCCTTTTCGGCGATATCGTGCACGTGGAGGGTTCCTACTGTCACGACCTGTCTCCATATTGGGACCGCTACCAGGGCGACTGGCGCATGGTTTATAACAAGGACCATCACGGCGATGTCTATCCCACCCACGGCATAGGCCCCATCTGCCAGGATTTGAACATCCACCGCGGCGACAAGATGGATGTGCTGGTGGCCATGGACAGCGATGCCTTTGCCGGTCAGGCAGCAGCCGATGCGCGTGGCATCTACGGTGACATCAAGTATGCCAACGGCGACAACACTTCCACCCTTATCCGTACCCGCAAGGGCAAGACCATCCTGGTGGAGCACTCGGTGGTTACACCGCGCCCCTACAGCCGTATGTATCAGGTGCAGGGCACCAAGGGATTTGCCAACAAATACCCCAACGAGGGTCTTGCGCTGGGCGCAGACGAGCTCAAGGGCGAGGATGTTGCCTATGACAATCTCAATGCGGAGTGGTATATGTCCAATGAGCAGCGCGATGCCATCATGGAGCAGTATAAGCACCCCATGATTGCCGACATAGAGGCCAAGGCCAAGGAAGTCGGCGGCCATGGCGGTATGGACTTCATTATGATCTACCGCCTTATCTACTGCCTGCATCACGGCCTTCCCCTAGATCAGGACGTCTACGATGCAGCCGAGTGGAGCTCGCTGGTAGAGCTCACCGAGGTCTCCATCAACCACGGCTCGATGCCAGTGGTGATGCCCGACTTCACCCGCGGAGAGTGGGACAAGACAGACGGCATTACATTTGCGACCGCAAAATAATAAATTCCATACGGACAGATAAATGCGCCGGCAGGGTCTTTCTGCCGGCGTTTTTTTATAACAATTTGTTGGGATTGCCAATATTGACAAAGGCTATTATATTTGCGCCATGAACTTTACAGGAATAATAGTAGGGGCAGCTGTATTCTTCAGCATAGGCGTGTGCCACCCCATCACCATCAAACTTGAATATTACTTCGGGCGCAAGGGCGCCTGGGTCTTCGTCGTGGTAGGCCTTATATGCGCAGTAGCATCGCTGTTTATTTCTAATTACATAGTCTCCACCATCGTGGCGGCCTTTGCCTTCTCCTGCTTCTGGGGCATACACGAGGTCACTTCGCAGGAAATGCGCGTGCTGAGGGGCTGGTTTCCCGAGAACCCGGCGCGCCACGAATATTACGAGCGCCGCAGGAAAGAACTTGGGGATATCCTTGCGGACACCCCCAGTCACAAGCATCTCAAGGAGAAGCTTAAAAAGTAGCGTACAGTTTTTTGATGTCGTTCCAGCGGTAGAAGCTTCCGGGGGCAGCCATTTCCAGCGGGAGGGTGGCTTCGCGGCCATTGAGAAGTATCTGCACAAGTATGTCGTCTCCTTTGCCCTTTCTAAAGAAGACCAGCTGCAGATTGCAGGCCATGGGGATGTCATAAGTTCGCCAATAGTTCTCCACTTCGTAAGGGTCGCTTATCTGCACGCCCATCCCGTTTACATCCATTAGCGACAGTAGCGGCAGCAGCGAAGTGTCGTGAGCAAAGCGCAGGCGTAGGGCAATGCCTTCTTGGGCGTCAGTGTCGGCAAAATCCAGAATCTCTTTCAGCAGGGGGCGCATAGCTTCTGCGCGGATGTTCTTCACGTCGGGAGCCAGTCCATAGCGCAGATAGCCGTTGTAGTTATAGACTTCCCAGATGCGGTAGCGCTCCTGAGCACTCAAAAGGTTTTGCAACTCTGACGGAACAGGAGTGTCAAGATTGTCAAAATCGGAGACGAGAGTGTTCAGCGACTGGCAAAGCTTGTATTTGTCGGTGCCAAGAGAGTCGGGCTCTGTGAAAAACCTGCGCAAAATCGCATCCGAGTCCAGGCGGTCATCGCAGAAACGGTTGAACTTTTTCTCTACTGACTTTGGCCAGGCTGCGGCTTCCTTGTCAGCGGAAGGGCTCAGAACTCCCTGATAAGGAGCCCCGTAATCAGTGCTGAATACGAAACTTTTGTCCAGGCTGTCGAGTTGGGCCAGGAAGTTATACATACTGGCTATCACCCTGTGGCTGTGGGTGGACACTGCCACGGCCGAGGTGTTGCCCTTAAAGACCTCGGGATAATTGCGCAGCATCTGCTCTGCAATAAAGCGCTGCTGGGCCTGTCCCTTTCTGGTAAGGATACCCTCTCTTTGGGCTACAGTCGGGTAGAACTTATCGTAAGATGCTTTGAAAACCTTGCCCCCGGCTGTCAGCAGGCCATTACTGTCGGCCCGGGCCAATACGTTCATGATGTCGGTGTAGATAGTATTGCCGAGTGCATAGCGGGCACCGTGCCGGCCCAGATGGCTGATGTAATAGGCCTTGTAGCCCCTGGGCGCCTTCGTGGGCCGGGGCTGGTTTTCCGGGTACATATAGTAGACTCCGCCGCAACGCTCCGTGTCGGCTTCGATCTCCGACTTGGTATCGTAGTACGGATTCTCAGGTGTGCCGAAAATCTTTGACAGGGTGCGTTTTGCCGAATATGTCGCCATCTGTTGAGGTATAAAACTCCAGCTGCCGCATTTCATCCTGGCAGGGTCGATGACGCCGTCGTTTGCACTCAGATACTCCCTCAGAATGTCTCGGAACGGCTTGTCTTTGGCGATAATACGGTCTTCCATATTCTTGGGGTCGATGCCGGCTGCCTGCAGCAGTTTGCCGGCTCCGGAAGCGCGGTAGTTATTGATGGCGACATTGTAGGTGGACTGCTCGCTGAATGCCGTTCCGTCGGCCATGGAAGTTATGCTGACCCGCTGGCCGGCATCTTTGGTGACATCTACGCTGTAGTTGATGCCTGCACCGCTGTCGAAATTGGCGGGTGAGTTCTTGAAATTGATTTTGGTGCTGCCGTCGGCCTTGGCCAGGGATTTCGTCTGCAGCAGTTCGTCTTCAGCCCCGGCTATGGTATTGATCCAGGCAGCGTAGCTGGCTTCGAGATATTGCCGTATTTCCTCTCCCGTCATTCTGAGTATCACGATGGTGTTGGGGAAGGGGTAGAGGCGGTTTATATCCTGCTCATAGATGTTGCCGGAGGATATTGTGCCGTCTATCGAGAGCAGGCCGCTGAGGGAGATGTCCACTCCCGGCTGGCTCAGGGACAGGCCGTGGTAAAAGTCCATGTAGGCGCTCTGGCCCATATAGGCTTCCTTTGCCTTGAGGTCCTGGTTCAGATGGCCGACGGGCTGCGCACTGAGCGCCGCGCTGATAAGCAGAAGAATTGTTGCGAGACGGATTTTCATTATTTGGTAAGGGAATAAAGATAAGCAAAATGGGGGTTACGTTTGTTCCGGGCGCTGTAACTGCGCACCTTTTCCAGAAAGGCCGCGCGATAGACTGCCACTTCGCTGGAAGCGGCAATGTCCACCGACTGCTGGCCGGGGTCGGCCCATTCCCCGAAGCAGAAGCTGTCGTTAAAGCTTTCTGCGGGCTTGGCCGGGGCGCTGCGCTTTACGGCCAGTGTCACAAGCGCACGCTGGAGACTCTTGCGCTGCGCTGTGAGTTTGCCGGAAAAGACACGGTCGTACAGGTCGTTGAAATAGGCTTCTACATCATAGTCGGAGCCATTCTCGCTGGCTGTGGCCACTGCCACGGGGGCGGTGAATGCCAGATACTGGGCCATGCTTGCGGCTGCGCTGTGAGACTGGGAGTTGTGCAGCCCGAAGTGGCCGGTCAGCTCCGGGCAGTCCAGCCAGGCAGAGTTACACACTTGGTCCACCACCCATCTGAGGGCCTCTTTCTGCTTGCCGGCTTCGACGGGTATGCATTTCCTGCCGGTCTTGGTGCGGTAAAGCTTCACTCCGCCTATCATGGAGGCGGCGTTGGAGAGATATTTCCCGTATTGTGCGCACAGCTGCTTGTAAAGCTCCCTGCGGTGGGAATAGTCGGCGTCGTCTTCTATCCAGCCGTTGATTCTCGGGAGGATATACTTGAGGTTTTCCACTCCGTATCCGCCGGCCCTGACGGCATCATCGCCAAGGTCCTGGGTCCGGGCGCTGGGGTCATACTGGACGGCGGCCATGGCCGGCTGCTGGGGTCCGTAGCGATAGAACGGGTCGCCTTCGTGCCTGTCTATGAGCGCTTCTGCAGCGCGGGTCTCTTCCCACATATCCTTGGCCCCGGGCACGGGTTTGTAGAGCCACTCGATGGCATAGCGGTCATATTCGCCAAGTGCGGGCGGGACCAGCCGCACGCCTTTGTCCTGAGGCTGGGCTACATAGTTGAAGCGGGCGTAGTCCATGATGGAAGCAGTGGTGCCGTGCACGGCCGTGAACGTTGCGCTGCGCAGGGAATCCACGGGTATGGCCGCGCTGGCCGCCATATTGTGCAGCAGGCCGAGCGTGTGCCCGATTTCGTGTGAAACGGCATACACAAGCGCTTCGCTGATAATTTCGTCCGGCATCTTTTTGCACCTTACGCGCTCGTCTGTCTGCGCTGTCTGCACGAAGCGCCAGTTGTTCAGCAGGCGAACCACATCGTTGAACATCAGCACGGTGGCGCTCACAATTTCGCCGGTTTCGGGATCGGCCCAGGAAGGGCCCATAGCGTTGGCTGTGGCATTCGGAACAAAGCGTATGCAGTTGAACTTGAGGTTGTCCGGGTCGAAAGACGGATCGTCCGCGGGAAAATCCCTCACCTGGAGCACGTCTTTGAGCCCGAAGGCCTCGAAGGCAGCGTTCCAGGCCAGCACGCCGTCTTTTACCGGCTGTTTCCAAACTTCAGGGAAAGAGTCGTCTATCCACCATATTATGGGGTTTTTGACGCTGACCGTCTTGCCCTGCAGCCAGGCCAGAGTGTCGGTCAGATGCAGCCGCCAGCGGTTGGCCAGGCGGTATGGCCGCAGCCCGTCGGTAGCGCTGCCCAGCTCATAGCGGTTCTCTCCGGTGGCGGAGCCGCTGTGGAAGGTGCCGATGCGGGCATCCTGCAGCCTGGGCCGCATGCCTTCGGCCGGCAGTGCCAGCACGGACACCGTAGAGACCATACTCACAGTGGTCTTGCCACCCAGTCCGTTGGCTTCGAAACTCTGGTTGAGTTTCACCGACGCATTGTCTTCAAAAGCCTTGGGGTCGGAGAACCAGCTGGTGCCGTCTTCTGCTCCGGGCTTGAAATCATTTCCCCTCGGGGCGGCCTTGGTCACTAGAGAGGTGATGTCAAACACGATGCGGCCGTCGCTGCGCTCCAGGGGTGCCATACGCCTGAGGATGGGGGAGGCAAAGTTGCGCTCCATGGCCTTGGCATAGTCTGCCTCGCTCGAGCTTCCGGCCAGCTGGGGGCGGCGGAGCACCACCAGCGAGTCTTCCAGGGAGACGATCACGCACTGCACCGGCCCTGAGGCCATCTGCCCGATATTGGCGGCACCGGGGTCGCTTACGGCCGACACGGCACCGCCTATGAGCAGCTTGCGGCCCGCCATCTGCTCGGGCAGGCCAAGATATACTTTGTTTTTTGACGAGATATAGATTGCCATCCCGCCTTGGCATTCAGCTTTTTGTGCAATGTCGTTCTGGGCTCCTGCCGGCAAAGACAGAGCCAGCAGGAGTGCAAGAACGATTGTTGGTTTAAATCTCATTTAGTCTAAGTCGCGCACACAACGGACGGGGATGGCATCCCAAAGGATGTATTCCGTGCCGTTTTTGGTGGTGTAGTTGTTGATTCGGTTTGCAGGGTATTTGTTGGTTTTTGCCGCAGTGTTGAAGCCGGGGGCAGAAGATACCGACAATTCGTAGGCATAGCCGCTGTTGGTAGTGCTCTTCTGGGGAGTCGGCTGACCTTCGTAGAAGTTTGTCCAGAATTTGACTGCATATTTGTTGCCGAAGGTCATCTGAATCTGGGTGTAGGCGCTGCTGAAAGACTGAGTGACATTGCCCTGGGCCTTGAACACCAAAGTGCTACTGCCGTCGCTGTAGCGTGCATACACTGGGCTGCCGTTGCCGCTGGAACCTTTCACATCGGAGCCATCTTCGGTAAAGAATTCCAGGCCGGGTGCGCCGACGCTAATCAGGTTTTCAACTTCTTCTTTGGTCGGCAGGCGCCAGCCCTTCTGGCCCTCGGCGACCTTTACGTAGCTGCAGGGGTCGTTTGTGCCGGAGAAATCGATGGAACCGTTCATTGCGTGATAATTATACTCATCTCCGTCGTTGCCGCCGGCAATTGTACCTGCCACTACCTTGCCGTCCTGGACAAAGTAATAGGGAGTGTCCTGCCAGATGGCATTCTCTCCGTAGAAGCGCACTCCGCTCTGCAGCATGCCGGAATAGAACATTTCAGTGCCGTTGGCAAGGGTGGTCTTGTTCGGCAGGAAAGTGGTAGAACCGGAGAGTTTCTCGCCATTTTCATCCTTGGGCTGCAGACGCCAGGCCCAGTCGGCGTTGTCTTTGAAAAATTGATATGAAGTCGGGCAGCCGAACTTGAAGTAGAGGGCGTTGTCTTCGGGAGCACCAATCTTGTAGCCGGAGTTCTCTGCGTCATAGACCAGATAGCCCTGGGCCCATTCCACGCAGAATTTGCTGTCGGCGGCCTTGCTTACAGTGCCGTCTGTGAAGTCGAGGGTGAAAGAAGAGATGCGCGCCTTGCTGAAGCCCAGCACGGCCTGTCCGTCTCTGAGCATATCAAATTTCTTCTTGTACACGGCGCCGTCTGCGGTATAAACCACTACTTGCAGGGTCTTGAGGTTTGCCGTGCTTTCATCGACCACGAAGGTGATATCGGCCCCGTTTTCTGCGCTGTAGGCAATGCCCTCGCCGCCAGCCAGGGTCAAATCGAAGCGGGAATCGCCGCTCTCCCAGTTGCCCACTATAGGCATTTCGCCCTTGAGGCTGAAGGCATTGTTGCCGCGAAGACCCCTCTGGGGAGTGCCTGTAGAGCTGGAGCTGGTCTGGAACTCGGTGAGGATGTTGACCTTGGTGATGGTGGCGGTTTCGGGGCCGAGACCCTTCACGGTCATCCTGGCTATGCCGGCCAGCGGATAAATCTTGAGCGGAGAGCCGTCGTGGACAATGGAAATGGTGTCCTTGCCGTCGGATACAAGCTGTTTGGCAGCGTCCGAAACCGCGATGCGGGCGGTTGTCATAGGCAGTTCGTCCGGGGTCAGAGTGCTGGAGAGCATCTGCTCGCGGTTTACCTTTACCTTAACCGTAGAAAAGTCGGGGATGGTGTCCACCTCTGTCAGTTTGGAGCTGATCCAGGTCTTTACCTCCAATGAGTCGGGGATTTCTACAGCCCCGGCAGGGTAGGTGATGACCAGATAGTCAGAAGCCTCCTTGTCGAACACTACGGTTTTGGCATCGGAGCTTATCTTGCTGGCCGCGCCGCTGCTGACAGCCTCGCTCCAGGCCTGCTGGCCCATGGTGATGTCGTGAAAGTCAAAGGCATCGTCCGTCTCCCAGTAGATGTAGCGGCTGGGAGCCTCGTCGTCTTTGAAATACGCCTTGGTGGCGACATCGCCCGCGGTGGCGCTGAAGCTGTAGAGTTTGCCGGCCCTGAGGGCGCTTGCATCGCTCATCTCGGTCTTTGTGCTGCAGCCTGCTGCGAGTAAAAGTGCAAGGGCCGCAATGATTGCATATTTTGTTTTCATCTTATTGTCCTCCATTAGTTGAATTGGCCATAATCGTCTTCTTCGAACTTGCCGCCGCCGTTGTTTGCCATCACGGTCACAGTGCAGGTGGCTGTAAGGCCGGTCTCGGTGGCGGTGACAGTGATGGTAGCCGTGCCTTCTTTAAGACCGGTGACAGTTATGCTGCCGTCTTCTTCTACGCTTGCAGTGGCAATCTCTTCTGAAGAGCTGGCTGCAGAAAGGGTAGAGGCAGAAGCGTTGTCAGGCACCATAGTGGCTGTGAGGGTGACCCCGTAACCGGCATATACAGAGGCTTCTGTCTGGGAGAGGCTAAGACCGGGCACCACGATGCTCACGCTGGCTTTGATGCCGCCGTCTGTGCTGGTGGCGTTGATGGAAGTGATACCGCTGCTGACGCCCTCGACCAGGCCGCTGGCAGATACCTTGGCAATGGCTTCGTTGTCGCTGGACCAGCTAATGCTCTGGTCAAATGCATCGCTGGGGCTTACTGTGGCGGCGAGTTGGAGTTGTTCGCCGACCTTTACCATAGACTGCCCTTCGGGGCTGATGGTCACCCCGCTCACGTGGATATTATCTACAGAAACGAGGCATGAGGCGGTGAAAGAGCCATCCTCCGTGGTGACGGTGACGGTGCTGGTGCCCTTGGCCACGGCGGTGACCTTGCCGTCAGCGACGGTAGCTACGCCGGTGTTGGACGATGTCCAGCTGATGTTCTTGTTGGTGGCTGTCTCGGGAGCCACTTTTGCCGTCAGGGTCGATTCCTGGCCGACGGTCAGATTGAGCGAGGTCGGCTGTACGCTGATGCCGGTGACCGCCACGCTGGTGTCTTTGGGCCCGCAGGCGCTGGCAAAAAAGAGGCTGGCCACGCCCAGGGCTAAAAGTGAAATACGGTTTAAATACTTCATAACTGATTATTGTTGATTGGATTAACTGATTCTATACTTATATATCACGCTCTGGGGATTGTCGCATATCCCTTCCAGAGAGCGCTCCAGGCTGTCGTCGCTGAAGCGGTAGATGTACAGGCTGCCTTTCTTTCCGCTGCGCGACGGGTTGAAGGTGAGAATGTAAAGCAGGTCTTCTCCGGGGTCTATGCCGTCCTTGGCGGCATAGGGGCCCATATAATTGACGCACATATCCACAATCTGCTCGCCTTCGGGCAGGCGGATGGCGGGCGAGGTGGCCGGCGGTGCCGACAGGCTCCAGCGGTAAACGGCATTCCCGAAGGAATAATACACATCGCTGGATTTTTTGGTGTTGATCATAATCGAACTGCCGTCCATCTTCAGCTCTGAAGAAGAAAAGTCGTAGTGCCAGAGCTCATTGGAGTCAGTTTCCGTAGCCCATGTGCTGCTGCCGCCGCTCTTGGAGTAGGCGCGCTGAATGCGGTAGGAGTTTGGGTCAGACTGGCTCCGGAGCAGGACATACAGCGGATAGAGATTGGAGCTGGTGCGCGCAATGGCCATATTCACAATCTTGTAGCCATCCTGCGAGTAGGTCTTGACGCCGGAGGACACGGTGGTGCGGGTGGCTATCACATCCTCCGAGAAAAAGAAGGGATAGTTGCTTGTGGCGCCGGTGGCAAAGGAGCGCGTGCGGGCGTTGTATGCGTGCGTGAGGCCCTCCGGGAAATTGGAGATGTCGCTCAGGTAGCCCAGGATAAGGTCAAAACGGAATATGCGGCCGTCGCTGCCGTTGAAAAACAGGCCGAAGTCGTGCGCGCCGCCGTATTCCCCGCTGAAACCGGCGAAGCCCGTGCCCCAACCGGAGAGTTTGTCGGACATAACAAGTTCAAAAGTCTTGGGCGCAAACAGATACATTGTGCCGTCCTGGTCGGCCGTGGCGACCACCAGGCCGGCCTGCTCGGATTTCATGCTGGACACATTGTAGGAGCTCATATACAGCGCCTTCCCATTTCGCATGCCCTCTGTGGGCACCACGTTGAAAATCTCCTGGTCGCCGCGGGCCGATTCTTCTTTTGTGAGTGTCTTGACGAACACGATGGACGTGTTGCCCTCGGCGTCATTGTCCAGGATGGCCACGCCCTCGTCCAGACCGGAGTTGACATTGAGCCGGAAAAACTTGTAGGCCACGCTCTCGCCGTTGTCCACCCGAAGACGCAGGATATAGGAGCCGAGTTTGGTGAAGGTATGGTCTATGGTGGGGGATGTGGTTTCCAGAACGGTGCGGCTTGCAAAGCGGTGCTGCTCTACGGTGGTGTTCTTTTCCGGTTCGCCCCAGGCCCATTCGATGCTCACCGGCAGCTCGCTCTCTATGCTGATGCCCTCGTAGTGCAGCATTATGCCCAGGTCGGCATTTATGGTGTCCGACTGGGATATTATCCTGACCGGGCTGAGGGCGGGGTAGTCTTCCGGCTTGATGCCGAAGCAGGAAGCCAGCGAAAGGATCGCCGCAAGTGTAATTAATATGCCTAAAGTCTTTCTCATAGTACGCTTAGTTGAAGAATCCGTAGCCGGGGTCCATGGGGTCGGACCAGCCCGACATATTGCCCTGGTTTATAGTGCCCGGCCCCATGGGCTCCGCATTGGGGTCGTCGGGGTGCTGGGCATACCATTCCTTGTAGTAATTATAGAGCGGTACGAACACATATTTCGCCCAGGCAGAAGAATAGGCCTTGCGCCAGAAGGTGTTCATGATGTCGTTGGCGCTCTGGGCCTGCACGTCCGGGTTGGGGGTGTCCAGCAGATAGCCGTAGGCATCGGTGCAATACTCGAAAAAGGTGGGGTTGGTCTCTGCTGTCTGGTGAAAATAGTCCAAAAACCGGCGGTACTTGTCGGGATAAAAGCGGCCCAGGTCCCAGTGCCAGCCGATAGGGCCGCCGGAGGCACGCCACCAAGAGGGGCAGGCCGGCTCGCCGTCGGTAACATAGATGCAGAAATCCGGGGTTAAGATTTCTCTTTCCCTGGTGCTGTCGGGTGCGGCTGCCAGAAAATTGCTGTCGTCGCGGAGCCTCAGGGCCACTTTGAAAAGCTTGCCTTCCAGCATTTCGGGCTGCCTGTG
Source organism: Bacteroidales bacterium (assembly GCA_017428035.1). GTDB lineage: Bacteria > Bacteroidota > Bacteroidia > Bacteroidales > UBA932 > Equibacterium. The sequence goes on from JAFRRR010000132.1 coordinate 26,190, forward strand.
CAGCGTGATTTCCAAAGGAGCCTGCACCGCCCCGGCAGGCATGACGCACTCACCCAGAGTGAAATCGATATCGGGACGGGCAGTGACCACAGGGTAGCTGACGCCGCCGGTTTCCTGGGCTTCGCCTTCTTCGGCAGGCAGGTATTCCACAGAAAAACTTCTGGGCTGGTCGGAAGGCATACCCATAAGATATACTGTGGTGGAAATCAAAATCTCGTCTTCCGGAATCAGGGCGAAAGAAGATATTCGCGTCTGCTTTGAATCCAAAAAGTAAATGTGGTCCTGCTGGTCAAGGTCATACATAAGCCAGGTGCCTTTGCAGGCAGTCGCGCACAGCACTGTCAGGGCCAGGGCCGTAAGTATTCTTGCTTTCATAATACTCAGATCTCCATATTGTTGCGCGCCTCGAATTCGGCGTCGGGAATGGGTAGCATATAGGTGGAGGGCAGATTGCCGGGCAGGATGTCTCCGCGCACCGTGCTTATGTCCGCCGCCCGGCGTTTCATGTCAAACCAGGTCACGCCTTCGCCATAGAATTCGCGCCGCCGCTCGGCAAAGAGAGCTTCCTCGGTAAATTCTGCCGGCGAAATCGCTGCCCGCCCGCGGGTTGCTGTCACGGCATTGAAATAATCGACGCCTATGGACGGATTGTCCAGATATGCCTCGGCCATAATAAAATACATCTCGGGCAGGCGGATGATATTGGCACCCAGAATCGAACTGCCTGTATAGGACGAAGAGCCACCCTCATAATAGATGGCGTTGACCAGTTTGCGCAGCGTCTGGTCGCCGTCGTTGAACCAGGCGGACAGACGGAAGTCGGCCGTGGAGGCGTCACCCTTCTGGGCGTAGAGTTCGCGGTAGTCGGCAGGAAGGATGAAAGGGTTGCTGACATTGCCGCTCAGGGCGTATTTGCTGGCGTTCTGCTGCTGATATTTCTTGCCGTAGAGCCCGAAAATGGTCTCGCTCAGATCCAGGGTGCCGTTGTCGGGCTGTACGAAGGCGCTGCGGCTGCGGAAGTTGAATTTGCCGCAGTCAATGACCTTCTGAGCATATATTGCGGCATTTGTCATATCCTGGTTATACCAGTACACCCGCGCAATCAGGGCCTGTACTGCATAGAGATTCAGGTGGGTGATGCGGGCGCCGGTAAAGCCTGGGGCGGAATTGTCCCTTTCGGCGGGGAGCAACTGCGCATCTTCTGCCAGCAGCTTCTCTGCCTGCATAAGGTCGGCCAGGATCTTGGATATTACCTCGTCGTAGCTGTAGAACGGAGTCACGTCGAAGGTGTAGCGCTCCACATAGGGTATGGCCTGGGCCTTGGTCTGGGCGTCGGCCCAGGACGGCGGGCCAAAGAGGCGCAGCAGGTCAAAGTGCATCATCGCCCTCAGCGCCAGAGCCTCACCCCAGTACAGATTTCCGTGTCTGAAGCCGGCCGTGCCGCCCTGCTCTGCATGCTGGACAATGTTGTTTATGTTGTTGATGGCAGTATAGGCCTTGGACCATATCCCCTCACGGATACTGGTAGGGCCCTGGTCGTACCAGCGGCCCAGCTGCATATAGCCGAACTGATAGTCTCTGCTCGAAGAGCCTGAAATGACGTTCTGGCTGCAGGCTTCTGCCACCCACCATATATGTGCTCCGTAGAGGTTCTGGGTCTCCGCCAGATAGTTGTATATGCCATAGAGGGCGTCTTCGTAGCCTTCTGCGGTAGAGAACATATCTGCGTCAAAGACTTCGCCCTTGGGGTTTACGTCCAGGAATTTGGAGCATCCGCACAGCAAGATTGCGGCCGCAGCCGCCATATATATCATTCTTTTCATTGTTTCTGCTCTTTAGAAGGTCGGACGGAAAATGAAGTTTATGTTTCTGCAGTAGGGGTAGTTGGTGCCCCGTTCGTAGTGCACGGTAGTGATGCGGGCCACGTCGCTCAGGCCGAAGCCCACGGTGAGGCGCTTGAGCCCCAGCGCAGAAATGGCCCGGGCCGGGATCTCGTAGGTCACCTGCACCGACGAGATGTAGAGCTCGTTCTGCTTCTCCACAAAGCGCTCGCTGTAGTGCGCTGACTCAGTGCTCTGGATGGCCAGGTAGCGGGTATAGTCGCCTGGGGCCTTCCAGCGGTCGGTGAAGGCCCGCTCATCTACATTGTAGTAAGGGTCGCACTTTTCTACCTTTTGCTGCAGGGTGTCGTTGTACACGTCTCCGCCAAATGTATAGGAGGTGGTCACACTCAGCGAGAATCCCTTGTAGCGGAGGGTGTTCATCCAGCTGCCGCGCACCCAGGGATTGGTGTTGCCCACTGCAACCCGCTCGTCGGCGTCATAGACAAACGTGTAGTCCCCGTTCTGCCGGATAAAGATTTCCTTGCCGGTGGCGGGGTCTATGCCGGCGGAGCGCATGGCATAGATGTCAAACTGGCTGCCGCCCTCGCGAAAGAGTATCTTGGGGCGGGTGGCGCTCTGATAATCATCCACTTCGGTGCCTTTCAGGGACTCTGCGATATGGTTGATCCTGTCCATCACGTGGCCGCCGGTTATAGAGGTGGACCAGAACCAGTCGCCGGTGCGGACAATCTGCGCCGACAGGCTGAAGTCGAAGCCCTGGTTGGTCAGCTGTCCGAAATTGACGTACATGCTGGAAGTACCCACCGAGGGGGGCAGGCCGATGGACATCAGCATGTCATAAGAGGTGTTGATGTAATAGTCTGCCGACAGGTTGACGCGGCTGTCCCACAGTGCGGCCGTGAGGCCGAAATTGTTCTTGAGAGTGCGCTGCCACTTGAGGTCGGGGTTGCCCATCTGCTTAGGCAGGGCGCCTATGCCGGTGTAGTAGATATTGCCGTCGCCGTACTGGTAGATGGTCTTGGCTTGATAATAAGAGAATGAGACATTTCCCGTATAACCGCTGGAGGCTCTTAAAATCAAGCTGTTAAGCCATTTCCAATCTTTTGCAAAGGCTTCGTTGTGGATGTTCCAGCCAAGGCCGGCGGCCCAGAAAGGCGCGAAACTGTTGTCGCTGCCGAACTTGGAAGAACCGCTGGCGCGATAAGAGACATCGGCGAAATAGCGGTTGCGGTAGCCGGCATTGACGTTGGCAAAGAAACCCACGCCGGTGTCTATGTTGTCGGTGCCGTTGGGAGAACCGTTCACCGGGTAGGAGAGGGCGAATTTGATGTCCGACAGATTGTCTTTAAGGAAACCCACCGCCCCGGCGCCCTGGCTCTGGCTGCGGTTGTAGTTGATTGTGGAGCCGCCGCTGAGGCGTATCATTGAGCCGTGGGTATCCAGCGAGCGGCCGTAATTGAGCACCAGTTTGCCGGCGGCGGAAATGCCGCTGTGGGACGAGAAGGTGTAGCTGCCGCGCTTGCTCACATCCATGTTCAGGAACTTGGCCTTGTCGGGCGATTCGTAGTTGTCGTTCGAACTCCAGTTGAGGTTCAAGCTGCCTTGGGAGGTGATGTAGAAGTTCTTTGTGACATTGTAGCGCAGCGAGATGGAGTTGTTGTCGCTCATCGAGCGGGTTTTCGAAAAACTGGACAGCGTGGCGTCGTATAGCGGGTTGTAAATCTGAACGGTAGAACTCGAGTAGGGGTTGAAGGGAATGGTCATCCTCAACTGGCCGTCCTCGTCGTAGATGGTTTCGTAGGGGTTCATCTTGACATAGTCGGAGAAATTGCCGTAGGGCGATTTGCGGCTGTCGGTCAGACTGAACGAGTTCTTATATGTGAGTGTGAGTTTGTTGCGCAAGTGGTAGCCGATAGTAAAGTTGAGGCCGTATCCGCGGCGGTTGTCGGCTTTCATCACGCCGTAGGTGTCGTTCAGATGGGCGGTGAGGCCAAAATCCAGTTTCTCTCCGCGGGAGGTCAGCGTCAGGGAGTGGTTGTGGCTGAAGGGCATACGCAGCGGTGCGCTCATCCAGTCGGTGTTCACGCCGCGCCGCACGTTCTGCAGTTTGTAGTCGTAAGCCTGGTCCAGGGAGCCGTCGGCACTCTCATACAGCCCTGCAAGCCGTTCGAACTCCAGTTTCTGGGCGGAGTTGGTCAGGTTGAAGGAACTCAGGTCCGGGAAACTGACTTTGGGCACGAAGTTGTAGCTGAGCTTGACCTTTTCGTTGCCTATGCGCTTGCGCTCCACCACAATGACGCCGTTGGCGCCTTTCTCGCCGTAGAGTATGGTGGCCGAGGCGTCCTTGAGTATGTCCACGCGCTCTATGTCAAAGATGTCCAGGTCGTAGAGTTCTTCCATCGTGATCTCTACGCCGTCAAGCACAATCAGCGGGTTGTTTACTCCCTCTTCGCTTTCGTTGGTTATCAGCGTGTTGGCGCCGCGTATCAAAATCGAGGGGATGGCATTGGGGTCGCTTCCGAGGGCGTTGTTTTCCATTACCACCATGCCGGGGGTCATGGCCGCTATGCCGCTGATCAGGTTGGTGGGCGAGAGTTTTACCAGCTCTTCGCCGGCAATCACGGTGCTGGCGCCGGTGAAGGTCTCTTTCTGCTGGTCATAGAAGCCGTTCACGACCACCGCATCCAGGGCAGTGTCGCTCTTGAGCCGGATATTCAGGGTGGTAGAAGAGCGCACGCTATGCTCCTGCGGTTCCATGCCTATAAACGAGTATTGCAGCACGGCCGTTTCGCCCGCTTTTGGCAGGGCAAACGAGAAAATATAGTTGCCTTCGGCATCGGCGCTGGTGCCCTGCCGGGAACCTTTGAGCATCACGTTGGCGCCGGCAAGCGGCTCGCCGTCGGTGTCTGTGATAACGCCTCTCACCGTGATTTTGGCCGTCGGGTTCTGCGCTGTCACCAGAAGGCTGGTCCATAGCAGGATGAGAGTGACGGCAAGACGGGATATTGGTTTTGAAGCACTCATAATTTGTTACAATGGATAAGTGGCTGGTACTTTGAACTCCGGCCAAATTCCACCGCCTAAAATTAGAGCGGTGACTAATAAATCGCAATACCTAAAAATGGGGATATTTATCGCCTTCCGCATTTTTTGTATATTAGCGGAATGAAACAATTCAAGATAATGTCGCTATTGCTGGCCCTGGCGCTGGCAGCGTTTGCTTCCTGCTCCAAAGATGTGCCCGACGAAGATTTGGCAAGGGGTTATCTGGGTCAATATCCCTCCCGCAACACCGCCTTCGAGCGGGACTGGGCCTCCCAGAAGGAGATAACTCTGGTAACATCCTATTACAAAGAAAATGACAGGCCGGTGGTCCAGACCATCGACGTCCCCCTGCCCTGGGCGTGGGATCTGGGGCCGCAGCAGTGGCTGCCACAGTATACAGCCCGCAACATGGCGGAGAATGACAGCCGCGACTGGAGGCTGGTGTTCAACCTGACCGGTATCGACCAGAAGCCGGGCGAGCACTATTTCGGCCTCTACAACCGCTACACCGGCATCCTGCGCATATTCTACTATCTCACAGAAGACAAGGTCCCCTCTTCCGACGCCAACGACCACATGTGGACGATGGGCCTTAGCAAGGATCTGCTGGAGCACGTGATATATCAATATGCCATTCCATATTCCGAGTCGGTTACAGAAAACTATAAAAACGCGCTGGGCGGCAACGACGCCGTGTTCAAGACCACAGCCCTGACATCTTCCTGCACCGACGACGGCAAGGTGATTCCGGCGGTCGGCTGGTGGGCATACGACATAGACATGTCTGCCATGCGTCCCCACGACTTCTTCTCTTCCGACCGCAGCATAATGCGTCCCGGAATGAACGTGTTCAACCAGGACAACGTGATACTCAACTCTCTGATGCACGGCAGCCTGGACGGCACCTTCTCGGGCAACATCAACCTCAATTCCCTCAAGGGCTCAGGCACCACCGCTGCGGGCCGCCTGAGCGGCGCCTTGGGAGGCTTTGCCGGCTCGCTGCTGACCAACTGCACCTTCCTTTCAGAACTTTTTTCCCCGGGCGGGCTGGCGGGTGCTGGTATAACGGCCCTGATAGGGGTGGGCATAGGCGCTATCGCAAAGAGCGCGGAGTCATCTTTTGTAAGAGGCATTCAAGACCCCGACAAACTGGGTGATGTGGGCGGCAAAATAAACCTTACGCTGGATGCCACCATAGAGACCGTGGGTACGATAGGCGGCGAGAGAACCACGCTGGTTCCCAGCCCCGAACTGAATGTGGCATCTTTCTTCAAGAAAAAGACCCCCGAAGGTGAACCTACCTGCCTGGGAGAAGGGGTCTGGAATATTGCCAACCACCCTGTGATATATGTCGTAAAGGACGCTTTCTGGGGCGATAAACCCAAATTCTCTTCTGTAGAGAAGGTTCAGAGCGAGGGGCGCGACGCCTACCAGCTTACCATAGATCCCGACAACATTGGCCTCAGGCTCATTTCGTTCCTCGATCCCAGTTCGATAGGGCGCGTGAGGGTCAATCCTAACGCAGTGCCGGCCAATGTCAAGGATAACATGTCAGTCAGGGTCTCCTACGGCGTTCTGAACGGTTCGGCACCCGGCTACACCAACGGCTTCCGCAAGGCCATCGGCCTGGAATACACCGCCCCGGCAATCACCGACAAGTCGGCCTACCAGTCCGATGACGAAGGCGTAGGTTTCAAGGTCATAAAGAAATACCATGCAGATGAGATATTTCTGACCAAGATCAGCGAAGAAGACAAGGATATCATGGCCCACCGCCTGAGCCAGCAGAAGATAGGGGAGAAGATACACCGCCGCCTATACGGTGCATCGGCATTCTACTGCAATAAGAATGCGGCCTCTGACGAACTGGACGATGTGATGATGGTGGCCGACCCCGAGGTATATCTGCCGGTCAATTCGGCCGACCGCCTGCTGTTCAACGCCGACCTGCCCGACTTTATAGTCACGGCGGTGCTTTCGCTCAAGGGCCTCGAAAATGGGGAGGAGGTGGTTCAGATCCACACTCTCAATTTCATCCCCAAGATAGAGTTCATCTCTGCAGGTGACCTGCAAAAGGTTTATGAAGAGATCCGGGACAGGTGCAGCAACCTGCCCACCGACAGCGTAGATTATCCCCAGATCGCAGACGATCTTGCCAAAATCAAAAAGCTAGTGGACAATGCAAAATAGAGTTAAACATATCGGCATCATCCTCCCGGTGCTGCTCTCCATATTGGTCTGCGCCTGCCAGAAGCGTGAACTTGATGACCCCGTGATTTACGACGATGCGGAATATATCCTTGGCGGCCTTGTAAATACCGACAGGTATGACGGCGTTTTGCGCCCCATCCGCGGCCGCTTTACCGGCGAAGGGGAGCTGACAGTCCCGGTGGCCTCATTCGACGAGGCGCAGGAGTTCTTTCTCTCCCTGCTGCCTCCCTATGCAGAGACTTCCATCACCGGCGACAGGATAGCCTATAAGCTCACCGACGGGCAGGATGCCGCCCAGGGCGAAGCTGTTTTCACCAAGGATGCCGAGGGAGTGGCGCGGCTCACCCTGCCGGCGGCCTGCAATCCCGTGAGGGTGGTCCTCTTTGCCTCGCCGCAGGACATGTTGCTGGAGGCTGTCGACCCCGATGTCAAGGAGGATCTGGAAGACAATTACTACTACGGCGCTATTGTGAATATCGCCGACCACGGCTGCGGCTCGGGCAAGTTTGTGGTGCTGCGCGAATATAACTTTGGCAACGGCGCATGCGGCATGGCCATCCGTCTGGACAGCCGCCGCTGGCACGACAGCGAGATGAGCCAGGGCAGCACGGAACACGACATCGCCGCCCGCGCCAGCTGCCTTTCGACTATGAGGACTGCGGGGGCGATTATCCGCTCCGACTGGAATGTGATCACTAAGCAGCTCACCAATGCCGGCAGCATCATGCCCACCCAGCATTTCTATTCGTCCGACAGGCAATGGACCGGCCGGCACTACTACTACTGCTTCCACGACGAAGAAACGGACACCATAGGGCCCTTCAACGACCTGGAGTTCTACGAGGCCTGGATCTACTGGTTCCAGCCCAGCGGCAATAGCATCTATTTCTGGTAGAGTTTTCTATTTAGCCAGTTCGGAGAACCGCATCAGGGCAGTGATGCTCTGCCAGGTGCAGTTTGCCCAGATGTCATTGAATCCGTCAGGGTCCATGTTGAACATTACTGTGGGAATGCGTCCATTTTCTTCCTGAACCCTGACGATGCTGTCCACCAGAGTCTTGGCCTTTGCCAGCGCCAAAAGGTCGCCGGTGTGCTGATACACTCTCATCCAGGCCATAGCCACGCCGGCGGTGCTGTGGTCCACCGGCACCTGGAAATCGAACTGCTCGTATACGAAAGGGATGGCGTCCATCTTTCCTTCGTTAGCAACATCCAGCGGTGAATTCCAGCAGGTGAACTGATCCTCTGCAAAGCGGGCCATTTCAAAGCAGGCGTCAATCTCCTTCTGGCTGGGCTTGGGCTTGGCCAGCAGATAGTCTATGCAATCTACTGCGACACAGTTGGTCAGATCCTGGAACGGGGCGTGTCCCTCTACATTCACATCTTCGAACTGCCCGTTGAAGTTGAATGTCGCAATGGAGTTTTCCCAAAGCCAGGCTTCAGACTTGGCCACCATATCATCAAAGCCTTTGACCTTATACTGGTCTTTGAGCCGCTGTGCCAGCTGCAGGATAGTGGTGGGCATACACGGGGCTGGAATGGTTGGTTCGCCGGTGTAATAGTTAACCTTCATGGGCCAGAAACCGTCTTCTGCCTGCAAGCTGCGGTAGGTCTCGGCAATATGGCAGGCAAAATCGAGATATTGCTTCTCTTTTGTGACGTCATACAGGTCCAAAAGGGCCTTGGCTGCGCATACCGCCTCCACGAACATTGTGGTCTCTTTGTTGCGGTCCAGTACGCCGGTGATACCCTGTCCTTCTTCACCGTGGAAATAGGTGGGCGGGAAATAGGCAAGAGGTTCGCCTTCGGGGCGGGAATACTTCATAAGGGCCGCTGCCGCGTTGCGGGCAATTGTGAGTGCATCGTCTTTGAGATCTTTGTTGCGGGTGGCCAGAAAGCATTCGCATTGCACTATTGCGCTCCAGATTTTGCAGGCGTAGCAGTTGAAGCGATATCCCAGATTGGGCTCGGCGCTTGCCAGCCAAAGCTGGCCTATGGGGCTGTTGTGGATATACTCAGCCGCCTTCAGAGCCGCTGCCGAATAGTCGTCTGATACCGATGGGTAAGGGCCTATGAACGGATAGTCTTTTGTGAACTCTCTTGTCTCCGGCTCACCCACATTCCCGCGCTCGGCATCTATGGCTTGCACGCTGAGGTTTATCTTGCCGAACGGCAGTTCTTTCCATATGGGGGTCAGCGCGGCGCGCGGTGTGTCGCTGGTAAAGAACAGGGTGGTGTCACCGCCGGTAGCCGTGAAAACATAGGCAGCGGCATTATCCACATCGTCAAAATCAAACGCCGGGGCATAGGTGAACTTGAAGGAATATTTGTTCCAGAAAGGGACCTGGCCGCGGATGCCCCGATGCACCGGCTGCAGGTATTCCTCCGCTGCGCGGATATTCAACTCGTCGTAGTCCAGAAACGGCAGCCCTTTGCTCTGTGGCTTGCAGCCTGCGATGCACATCATAGCGATGGCGGATATAAGTAAGAGAGACTTTTTCATAGTATTTCAGGTTATTTTGAATTCAATATTCTGTCCAAACGCATAAGCTTTTCTATGCTGCTGAAGGTGCAGTTGACCCAGTGCTCGGTGATGTCAACGTCAGTGCCCATATTCAGTGAGGTGGGGATGCAGCCGGTTTCGGGGTCCTGCAACTTTACGATGCTGTCTACCAGCGCCTTGGCCTTGGCCAGCGCAAGAGCGTCGCCGGTTGCTTCGTAGATATTCATCAGGGCGTTTGCCACGCCCACGGTGCTTGCGTCTATGGGGCACTGGAAGGAGTACTGCTCATAGACGAACGGAGTGGAAAAGGCGTCGCCGGCATCGCCCCTGGCATCTTCGTCCAGCGGCGAGTGCCACCGGGTGAACTGGTCCTCTGCAAAGCGGGCCATCTCCACGCAGGCGGCTTTCTCTTTTTTGGACGGATGCGGCTTGTGCAGCAAGTAATCTATGCAGTCCACCGCAATGCAGTTGGTCAGGTTCTGGTACACCGCCTTGTCGGCCACATTCACATCTTCGAACTGCCCGTTGAAGTTGAAATTGGCGATGGTGTTTTTCCAGAGCCAGTCTTCTGTTTCGGCAATCATCTTCTCAAACCCCTTGACCTTATATTTATCGTGCAGGCGCTGGGCCAGCTGCAGGATGGAAGTGGGCATACAGCGGGCGTCGGTGATAGGCTCGCCGGTGTTTTTGTTGACCTTGACGGGCCAGGAACCGTCCTCTGCCTGCAGGTCGCGATAGGTTTCTGCAATGTGGCGGGCGTGGTCAAAGTATTTTTCTTCGCCGGTGACATCGTAGAGGTCCAGCAGCGCGTCGGCTGCCATCACTGCATCGGCAAACATTGTGTAGTCGCGATTGCGGTCAATCACCCGCTGAATGTACCATATCAGGGTGTCGCCTTCGCGGCCGTAGTAGGTCGGGGGGAAGTAGGGCAGGGGGCCGTCGGTGCCCTGCGACTGGGCAATCAGCTGGTCTGCTGCCGTGCGGGCCACCGAGAGCGCTTCTTCACGGTATTCAGGCTTCTGGCCTGCAAGAAAACATTCTATCCTGATGGTGCCGCCCCAGATTTTGTTGGGGTAGCAGTTGAGCATGTAGCGCAAATCGGGAAGGGTGTCCTTTTTCCATCCCTGCACTACGGCGCTGCGGTGGATGAATTCCGCCGCCTTCAAAGCCGCTTCGCGGTAGTCCCTGGGGGCGGGGTCGTAGGGGCCGTGAAACGGATTGTCCCGCTCGAAAGAGCGGCGCTGGGGTTCGCCCACCGGGTTGCCGTCCTTGTCCAAAGCCTGGACGCAAAGCAAAGCATCGCCCACCGGAATCTCGTTCCAGACGGGCGACAGGGCCTGCCTGGGAGAGTCGGCATTGAAAGAAAACGCCTTGTCGCCGGCGGTTATGGTGTACAGATAGTCGGCGGCGCCCTCTACGTCGTTAAAATCAAACGCCGGAGCATAAATGAATTTGAAGGAATAGGCATTCCAGAAAGGGACTTCGCCCCTGATGCCCGGGTGGACAGGCTGCAGATATTCCGCGGCGGCCTGTGCATTAAGAACTTCGTAGTCAAACTCTGGCACGGTGCGGCGGCCGGTGCAACTAGCAATAAGGGCGCAAATGATTGCGCCCTCAATTGCAAGAAATAGCCTTTTGTCCATTACTTGGCAATGCTCATAAGCTTGAAGACATTGTCCAGAGCGCTTGCAGAAGAGGTAACAGCCTCTGTCTTGGCGATCTGGGCAGCTTCTGCCTCTGTCACGTCTCCGGCACGGGTCAGCAGCGAGGCAAGTGACGACAGGTCAACGTTGTTTGCCAGCTGGGCCAGAATATTGGTGATAGTGGAGCTGTTGCTGTTGCTGATCTGGTTGTTGGAACCCTTTACCAGACCTGCTGCAAAGTCAGAGAGGGCAGAGTTGTTGCCCAGTTTACCCTTGAGGCTCTGGATGCTGGAAGCCAGGCTGGCCAGATTAATCAGGTTGGTGAGGTTGGAAGTGTCCAGCTTGCCGTCCTTGAGATACTGAGCCAGCAGTGCGGTGAGCAGATTACCGGTAGTGCTGCCGCTGGTAGAGGTATTGGCATTGGCTGCGGAATTGCCAAGCATACCACAGGAGGTGATGGTCATAACTGCCAGGGTGAGGGCAGCGAAAGCAGATAAGATCTTTTTCATTGGATAGAATGTTAATAGTTTCGTGATAATTATTTCAAATACTCTATGGTTCTGGTCACAATGGCTTCCACCTCGCCGTTGGTGGTGGTGATGCACTTGGTCCAGTCGCCGTTTTCGTTGTATGTATACACTTTGTCCTGCGTATAAGTGTTGCCGTCGTCGGGCTCTTTCCAGTATTTGTATGCAACCCAGTTGCCGTGGTCGTCATACTCCCAGGTGTAGAAGCCGGTGCCGGTGGCGTCGGTGTTCACAAGTCTTTTAACCTTGCCTTCGGGGGTATATTCGTATCTCTTTCCGAAAGCGCGCTTAACCTCTGTCTTATCATATTCAATGCCAGAGTGTTCAGTGAGGGCGCCGGTGTTCTGGTCATAGACCTTGGTGCCCAGCTCCACCACGGAATCGGTGCGGGTCGATTTGTAGTCAACCTGAAGCTGGTTGTTATCCAGCGGGGTAGAGGTGCTCTCTACAGATTTGGTGTCGGTCACGGTGGTCTCCTTGAAGGTGGAGGTGCGGTCCACCTCTTTCTTCTCGAAGAATTTGTCGGGAAGGATAATGGTTTCGGAGATTCCTATAACGGCGCCGTTTTTGTCGCGGGTGAACTTGGCCACCTTGGGCTTCATAGGCGGCTGATACTTAACCACTTTCTCCAGCTGTCCGAAAGTGTGGTTGGAGTAGTAGTAGCGGGCGTAGATAAAAGTCTCGCCGCCAGGATGATACCAGGTCTCCAGCAGCGGGTTGCCGTAGCTGTCCAGATACTCGTCTTTGTTGGGGTACAAATCGTTTCCGTCAAAAGGCTCGCCGCATTCGAGCGGGTTGGCTTCAGACGGGTGGAAACTGGTGGTATGGATAATCTTTGCAGTCTCTTTGGGCTGCTTGAACTGCCCGGTATTCACGCCGTTGCAGCCTGCGGTGAGCAGGACTGCAAGCGCTAGGGACAGTATGGTGTTAAACAGTTTCATGACTTGCTTCTTCTTGTTTAACAATAGCTTTCTTCACCTCGGGCAATTCCAGGCCATAGCCTTTCTTGCGGTCTTCCAATTTCAGCATAAAGGTAAAAAAAAATGCCAAAACTCCGAACGAACTGAATATCAGCATAGGTGCCAGATATCCGCCGGTCTTGTCCAGCACAACGCCTATGAGCAGGGGCACCAGGCAGAGGCCGATGTTCTGAACCCAGAAAATGAGGCAGTAGGCGCTTCCAAGCACCTTCTCGTCTATGATTTTGGGCACCGAAGGCCAGAGGGCGGCGGGCACCAGCGAGAAGCTTACGCCAAGAATCAGAATCAGCGTGATTGCCAGCCACTTGCTGGGGAATGCCGGCAGCAGCAGGGCAAAGCTCAGGTGGCAGGCCACCATAATCAGCGAACCTATCAGCAGCATACTTGCCGCCTTGCCCTTGAAAGAGATGAAACCGCCCAGGAACGGGGTCAGAACCATCGCCAGGATAGGGAAGAAGCTGAACAGGTGGGCGGCGGTGCCGGCGTCGATGCCCAGGGTGCTTTCCAAGTAGTTGGGAGCGTAACGCTGGAAGGGGAAGATGGCGCTGTAGTAGAGCACGCACATCAGCGCCACGATCCAGAACATCTTGCTGGAGAATATCTGTTTGAGGTCGCTTACGTGGAATTCGTCTTCGGGACTCTTTTCGGATGCCATCAGGCCGGCGGCAACCAGCTGGCTGTCCAGCTTGCGGTCCATCACGGTAAATACAATGAAGAATATGAGGCCTATGAACAGCAGGGCTGCGCAGAAAGCGAGCGGGGCCACAACTGTGCCGAACTTGTTGTAGATGAGCGGAGAAATCCACATCACCGCAAACACGCCCAGGCGGGCGATGGCCATCTCGATGCCCATTGCAAGCGACATCTCCTTGCCCTTGAACCATTTGGCGATGGCCTTGGAAACAGTGGTGCCGGCCATCTCGCAGCCGCATCCGAATATCATAAATCCAAGCGAAGCCATCTTGGCGCTGCCGGGGAGTGCGGTCCACCAGCTGTTCAGCCAGTTGCAGAAAGCGGTGGTCTGGAACCAGTCGCTGATGCCGATATATTTGATGCAGGCACCCACAACCATCAGCGATGCCGACAGCACGCCGGTGTGGCGCACACCCATCTTGTCCAGGATGATGCCGGCAAGAATCAGGAAGCCGCATACATTCAGTATGAATTCACTGGCGGCGTAAGTGCCGAACACAGAGCTGCTCCAGCCTCTTTCGGCCTCGATCATACTCTTTAGCGGGGACATCACGTCCACGAACATATAGGCAAAAAACATCATAGAGGCAATCAATACCAATGCCCCCCAACGCGCCCACGCGTTGTCATTCAACAGTTTGTAGATTTTCTCTGACATATCGTTTTAGTTTGATTATTTCAGTGTTTTGGCTATTTCCATAAAGCGCTCCATCCCCTTGGTGGCCACGTCTTCAATCTGGGTGAAGCCTTTCATATTCAGGTGGATGGGCTTGGGGTCAATCAGATAGATGGGGATGCCGGCAGGGGCATATTGCACCAGCCCGGCGGCGGGGTAGACCTGCAGCGAGGTGCCCACAATAAGCATAATGTCGGCCTGGGAGGCAATTCTGGCGGCGGCGTCAAACTTGGGCACCGCCTCGCCGAACCACACGATGTTGGGCCTCAGCTGCACGCCGCGGCTGTCGGTGTCGCCCAGGTTGACGGGCTTGTAACCCACGTCTATGGTCTTGCAGTCCTGCTCGCAGTCCTCCGGACGTACTTTTGTGGATTCGCCGTGAAGATGGATGATTTTGGTGCTGCCGCCCTGCTCGTGCAGGTTGTCTATATTCTGGGTGACCACCGTCACGTCAAAATCCTTTTCCAGGGCAGCAATCAGTTTGTGGGCCTCGTTGGGCTTCTTGTCGGCCAGTTCGGCGCGGCGCTGGTTGTAGAATTCCAGCACCAGTGCGCGGTTGCGCCACCAGCCCTCTATGGTGGCCACGTCGGCCACGTTATAATTCTCCCAGAGGCCGTTGCTGTCCCTGAAAGTGCTTATTCCGCTCTCGGCGCTCACACCGGCGCCGGTCAGTACCACCAGTTTTTTCATTTGAAATATCTTTCTTTAAGCCAATGCTCAAACATCGGGTCAATAATGGAAGCCCGGTCGTCGGCATCGAATGTCACAATTTCTTTTTTGGACAGCGCCTCTTTCAGGCGGAAAACATTGGCGCTGCTGTTCAGCCGGTATTTCTTCAGAACCTCGGCCGAGCTGAATTTCTGGGCCCCGTCGCACACCGCTTTCAAAAAGTTGACCTGATTGGCGGTCAGGTTGCCGACGGTGTATCTGTAGGCCGATTCATTGTCGTTGTAGTAACTCTCCACGGCACCGCGAAGAATCCTTTTGTTGATGTATCCCAGCGCCTGGGAGTCGCACATCGCCGCCAGTCGGTTGATGACCTTGGGATAGCCGCCCGCTGTCTTGTAAATGGCGTCGGCGGTCTCCATCTCCAGATCCTTGCCCGATAGCAGGAAACCGTTGCGCAGGTAGGTTATGCAGTCGCCCTTGGGCAGCGGCCCCAGTGGGATGTTGCAGTTTATCTTGTAGAAAAATTTCTTCTTTTCGAAGATATCCTTCATTTTGTTTAGCTGCTCTCCCGTAACGATGTAGGCCACGTCCTTGTGGCTGGCCATCTCCTTTTCCATCAGCTTCAGTATCTTCTCGCCTTCTTCCATCTGCAGTATGTTCTGGAATTCTTTGAACCAGACCACGAAGTTGATGTCGGTGACGCTTGAGAGCAGATTGGGCAGATTGACGGCTATCGAGAGACTGACGTTGTCCAGATCGATTCTGATGGGCAGCAGGGCGTCTTTGTTATAGTCGTCGATATATTTTTTGAAAAGTTTGACATAGAGGCCGGCCAGAGCCTGGGCGCTGGTCACATTAAACAGGTCCAGCGTGACTACAGTGGTGGGATAGCCCTCGTCCTTAAGCTGCCCCAGAGCCTTGTTTACCAGTATGCTCTTGCCGAAACCGGGCGCAGAATAGAGCGTGGTGAATGATTTCTCTTTTATCTGTTCCGCCAGGCGGGAGGTCTCTTCCGGACGGAATATCAATTTGTCCCGGTGTGCGGGGTGCTGACTGTCGAAGTAAGATACCATACCATTCCAAATAACAGGAGTGTTACAAATGTAAATACAATTATTTTGCAATTCAAATAATATTAGTATCTTTGCACTCCCCAAAAGGGTTATAGACAGTCGATAAGCCATTGACAAAGAGGTATTTAAATTGAAATATCCGCTTACGGCTAATAATTTTTAAAAATTATTTTATGTACGCAATCGTTGATATTGCAGGACAGCAGTTCAAGGTTGAGAAGGGCAGCAAGATTTTCGTGAACCGTCTGGCAGCAGACGTGGATTCTTCCGTAAATTTTGACAAAGTGCTTCTCGTTGACAATGAAGGTTCTGTCCAGGTCGGCTCACCTTATGTAGCCGGTGCTACTGTCAAAGCTACCGTTATGGAGCATTGCAAAGCTGACAAGGTTATCGTTTTCCACAAGATCCGCCGCAAAGGTATGACTAAGAAAAACGGTCACCGTCAGTATCTTACCAAAATCCAAATTGACGAAATCGCTTAAAACTAAAGATTATGGCTCACAAAAAAGGTGTCGGTAGTTCCAAGAACGGCCGTGAATCGGAAAGCAAACGCTTGGGCGTTAAATTGTTTGGCGGTCAGGTTGCCAAGGCTGGCAACATCCTGGTGCGTCAGAGAGGCACTGTACACAATCCCGGCGAAAACGTCGGAATGGGCAGAGACCATACTCTTTATGCGTTGGTCGATGGTACAGTGGCATTCAAGAAGACCCGTGAAAACAAGTCTTATGTCTCTATAGTTCCCGCCAAGGGCGCTGAGGCGTAAAGACAGGGTCTAACCCTTACAGTAGATGGATGGCAATTATTGCCGTCCATTTTTTTTGTAAAATGTGTATATTTGCAAGATGTAAAAAAGAATAATCAAACCATAAGATAATGCTTACACTCAAACTTCTCAGGGAAAACCCCGATTTTGTTGTAGAACGGCTGGCTGTCAAGAATTTTGACGCCAAAGAGATTGTTGCCAAGATTCTGGAGTGCGACCAGCAGCGCCGCGCCGCCCAGAGCGAGATGGATGCCCTGCTGCAGCAGCAGAAGGCCAAGGCGGCTGAAATCGGTGCCCTGATGAAAGCCGGCAACCGCGAGGCGGCCGAGGCGGCAAAGGCCTCCGTGGCAGCCCTCAAAGAGCAGTCCAAGGCTCTGGAAGAGAAAATGGCCCAGGCAGAGAAACAGCAGAACGACTTGCTGGTGCTGCTGCCCAACCTCCCTTGTGCCCAGGTGCCCGAAGGCAAGAATGCCGACGACAATGTCATCGTGAAGATGGAAGGCCAGATTCCCAAGCTGGGCGAGGATGCCCTGCCGCACTGGGAGCTTGCCGCCAAATATGACATCATAGACTTCGATCTGGGCGTGAAACTCACCGGCGCCGGATTCCCCGTCTATAAGGGCAAAGGTGCCAAACTTCAGCGTGCGCTCATCAACTACTTCCTGGAATTCAACACCGCCGCCGGTTATCTGGAGGTGGAGCCGCCGGTAATGGTCAATGAAGCCTCAGGCTTCGGCACCGGCCAGCTTCCCGACAAGGAAGGCCAGATGTACCACGCCACCGTGGACAACTTCTACCTGGTGCCCACCGCTGAGGTGCCCGTGACCAACATCTACCGCGATGTGATTCTTGGTCAGAAAGACTTCCCCGTGAAGATGACCGCCTACACTCCCTGCTTCCGCCGCGAGGCCGGCTCCTATGGCAAGGATGTCCGCGGCCTGAACCGTCTGCATCAGTTCGACAAGGTAGAAATCGTGCAGCTGAGCCTGCCCGAGAAGTCCTATGAGGCCCTGGACGGTATGGTGGCTCACGTAGAGAAACTGGTGGCCAGCCTTGGCCTTCCGTTCCGCATCGTGCGCCTGTGCGGCGGCGATATGAGTTTTACAAGTGCCATCACCTATGACTTCGAGGTGTTCAGCGCCGCTCAGAAGCGCTGGCTGGAGGTCAGTTCGGTGAGCAACTTCGAGTCCTATCAGGCAAACCGCCTGAAACTCCGTTATAAAGACGAGAACGGCAAGATTCAGCTGGCTCACACCCTGAACGGCAGCTCGCTGGCTCTTCCCAGAATAGTGGCCGCGCTGCTCGAAAACAATCAGACCGCAGAGGGCATCAAGGTGCCCGAGGTTCTGCGCAAGTGGACAGGATTCGACATCATAGACTAAATGCATAAGCCAGGTCAGAGAGTCATAATGGGAATAGACCCCGGTACCCAGATTATGGGCTACGGGGTCATTCTTGTTGATGGCAAGAAGGTTCATTTCGTGGACCTGGGCATCATTGACCTGCGCAAAGAGAAAGACCATTTCGAGAAGCTCCGCCGCATCTTTATAGAGGTGGGGTTGCTCTACGACCAGTATAAGCCCGACGACCTGGCCATCGAGGCGCCGTTCTACGGCAAGAATCCGCAGGTGATGCTCAAGCTGGGCCGGGCGCAGGGCGCCGCCATAGCCGCCGCTCTGCAGAGGGATATCCCCATCTTCGAATATGCGCCCAGAAAGGTCAAAATGGCCATCACCGGCAAGGGCGCGGCCAGCAAAGAGCAGGTCAAGGAGATACTGGAGCGCACTATGGACGTCAAGCTGGACATTAAATATCTGGATGCCAGCGACGCCATCGCCATCGCAATGTGCCACTTCTACCAGCTCACCAATCCGATGAGCGACACCAAGGCCTCAACCAACTGGAAAAATTTCGTGGCTGCCCACGCCGACCGGGTGGTCAAGCGCTGACGTTCTGTCTGTTAAGGTAGCTCTGCCGTTCCGCTTCAGGGAACTTCTCTATCGCGTAGCGCATCATAGTGCGGGGCATCTTCAGGTAGCGGGGTGTGCCGTCAATTTCTTCTTTCAGATATGCCGTGAGGGCAGCCTTGTCCTTCTTTCCCGCCTCGCGCAGCAGCCATCCGACCGCCTTGTGGATAAGGTCGTGCGGATGGTGCAGCAGTATATCGGCAATTGCAAAGGTATCGGCAATCTGGCCGTGGCGGATAAAGGTCATAGTGCTCACAATGCCGATGCGCTGCTCCCAGATTGTACGGCCGCTGCGAGCCAGATCGTAGAGCAACGAGCGGTCCTTGTCCAGCAGCCACTCGCCCAGCAGCGGATAGCACGACAGGTCCACCAAATCCCAGTTATTGATGCGGTCAGTATGGGAGAGATAGAAGCGGACACACTCTTCCTGAGAGATGCCCGGTCGCCTCTTTGCGTGGCGGAAAATATCCACAAGGGCCAGAAGCGCCGCCAGCCGCACCTCGTGATATTCGCTGGCGATGCATTCTTCCAGATCTTCAAGGCCCAAGTCCTTCCAGCAATCCTTTACCACCTCACGGGTAACGGGAACCTTTATTCCCAGAAACCTGTCGCCTTCGCCATACTGGCCCGGCCCCGTCTTGAAAAAGCGGGAAAGGCCGGCCACCTGGGAAGGGTCGGCTTTGGCGAGCATCTTTTCCAGAAGGACATTCATATTCGGCTAAAGCATCTTCAGCGCCCGGGCAAGCTGGTCGGGGCAGCTAGTGCCGCGGCCCTTGCAATCGATGCCTTCAAGGCGGGCTATCACATCCTCCTTTTTCATCCCTTCGCACAGGATGGAGACGCCCTGCGTGTTGCCGTGGCAGCCGCCTGTATACTGTACCTTGCGGATGATGTCGCCGTCAAGTTCAATGTCTATCTGCTGCGAGCATACAATGCCGCAGGTCAGGAAGGAGGCCTTGCGGATGCCGCCGTCGGCCGTGTCGTATATTTTGGTTACTTCAAACATATCATTCATGATTTCCATATTTCAGTTATTATTCTTGACAAATTTAATCATTATTTTTGCATTATATGATCACCGAAAAACATCCGTTCGAGCCGTTTTTGCCTGCCGGTGCGCGAATGCTGTTCCTGGGCAGTTTCCCGCCGCCGGAACATCGCTGGAACATGCCATTTTACTATCCCAACTGGATAAATGACTTCTGGCGGATAATGGGGCTGATTCATTTTGCGGACAAAGACCATTTCTGCAATCTGAAAGAAAAGCGGTTTGATGAAGAAGCCATTCGGACGTTCTGCGCCCGGCTGGGACTCGCTTTCTACGACACCGCCTGCGAGGTTCGCCGTCTTAAAGACAATGCCTCCGACGCCTTTCTGGAGGTGGTGACTCCAACCGACCTGAAGGAGTTGCTTAGACGGATTCCGACCTGCACGTCAGTTGTGACCACCGGCCAGAAAGCATCGCTCCTGGCCGCGCAACAATTGATTTGCGATATCCCTCCGGTCGGAGGTTATGTAGATGTCAGCTTTGATAATGGTTCTGGGGAACGCGCCATCCGCTTTTGGCGTATGCCTTCCACATCCCGTGCATATCCACTTCCACTGAGCCGGAAAGCCGATTCTTACAGACGACTCTTTGAGCCAGTCCGCCGCGACATCTAAACCTATTCCTCTTCTTCCAGGACCGTCCGGACGATGTCCCGGCCGGTGGCGTAGCTGCGCCATTTGGCCAGCAGAGCGCTGAAGTCGGCGGGTATTTCGCTGTCAAAGAAGATCTCCTTGCCCGTGGTGGGGTGGATGAATCCCAGCGTCTTGGCATGCAGCGCCTGGCGCGGCATGATCTGGAAGCAGTTGTCTATGAACTGTTTGTACTTGGCGTAGATGGGCCCCTTGAGCACCCTGTCGCCGCCGTAGCGGTCGTCGTTGAAAAGCGGGTGCCCGATGTAATTCATATGGACGCGGATTTGATGGGTGCGGCCCGTCTCCAGATTGCATTCCACCAGAGTGGTATAGCCAAAGCGCTCCAGAACCCGGTAGTGGGTGATGGCGGTCTTGCCCTGGCTGCCGTCTTCGAACACCTTGAACCGCATACGGTCGTTGGGGTCGCGGCCAATGTTGCCCTCTATGGTGCCGGCGTCGTCGGCCACATTGCCCCATACCAGGGCCCAGTAGGTGCGCTTGATAGTGTGCTCGAAAAACTGCCCCGCCAGTTTCATCTGAGAAATCTCGTTCTTGGCCACCACCAGCAGCCCGGAGGTGTCCTTGTCTATGCGGTGCACCAGCACGCCCATCCGCTCGTCGGGGGCGTCTGCGTCCTGGCTGATGCCCAGGTGATAGGCCAGTGCGTTGACCAGAGTGCCCGAGAAATGACCGAAACCGGGGTGTACCACCAGCCCGGCGGGTTTGTTCACTATCAGAAGGTCGTCGTCTTCGTACACGATGTCCAGCGGAATAGGCTCCGGATGAACCTCAAAACCCCGCCGCTGGTAGGGGAGCATTATGGTGATGACGTCGTCAGGCTTGACCTTGTAGTTGGCCTTGACCGGCCGGCCGCCGACCCGCACGTACTGCGCCTCCAGCGCCAGCTGGATGCGGTGGCGCGAGGTCTGCTCCATCTTGCTTACGATGTAGCGGTCTATGCGCAAGGGACTCTGCCCCTTGTCCACCACAAACCGATAGTGCTCGAACAGTTGCTCGTCACTTTCGCTCTGCTCAAGCTCTTCGTCCAGAAGGTCTTCGGCCATCTATTTTATCTTATCGGGATTAACGGTCAGGTAAATATCCACGCTGCGTCCCATACCCGCGGGAGTGCCGCCGGCGGGGGACTGGCTGTAAACCACGGCGTGCAGGCTGTCGGCGTAGTTCTTCACGCTGTCGTCATAGCGCATCTTGCCTACATTCAAAGAGTTCTCTATGATGTTGGAGGCGGCGACGCTGCCGGTGAAGCCCTTCACGTTGGGCACGCTGGTGGTGTTGTCATCTTCGTTGAGACCCAGCACCAGGTCAATCTTGCTTTCGGTTTCCAGCTTGCGGCCGCTGGGGATGTCCTTGCCCTTGTATTGCTGCCGCAGCACATTGTTGGTGGCGATGTCGCTCACGTATGTCAGCTTGCCCACGCCAAGGCCGCTGGCCGCCAGTTCTGCCTGCGCCTGCCGCAGCGAATAACCTATCACAGAAGGCACCGATACCATACGAGGCACGGTGGAATTGATGGTGATGAAGATGCGGCGGTTCTTTTTCACGCGGCTGCCGGCCACGGGGTTCTGGGAGAATACCACGCCCAGAGGCAGATGTTTCACAAACACGCTGTCGGCCACCTCCACGCGAAGGTTCAGGTTGCGGGCCACCTTGTGCACGGTGGTCATATCCAGTGCCGTGAAGTCGGGCACCGTGAGCTCTTTGTTGTGGCGGGTAAACAGCGCCAGGAATAGCTGCAGCAGCAACACCAGGACAATCACAAACACGATGCCCCAGATAAAATTGCGCAACAGCGGCTTATCTTTGAGTGAAAATCTTGCCATAATGACACAAAGATAACTAATTTTGCAAAGCTTAAAACAAATGTTAATGAAACACAGCTTTAAAGAATGGTTAGCCGTGACCAGATACTGGTCTTTCCCCGTTTCCACAATGCCCGTAATAGTCACATTCGCCTGGCTCTTCAGCCGTGGCGAGATTCCCTGTGAATTCAAGCCGTATCTGGTGCTGATCCTTTCGCTGCTGGGCGTGATGCTGCTTCACGCTGCCGGCAATGTGCTCAGCGACTGGTTTGACTATCGCAGCGGGGTGGACAACGAGAAGGCCTTTGCCGTGCCCAACCTGGTGTTCAAAAAGTTTGAGCCCAAAGAGTACCTGAGGTTCAGCATAATACTATTCATCCTTGGCATCGCCGCCGGCATAGCCGTGACTTTGCTCAGCGGCACCGGCCTGCTGATTATTGGCGGGGCGGCAGTGCTGCTCACAATGCTTTATTCTTTCCTTAAATACCACGCCCTCGGCGATTTGGACATCTTTATCATTTTTGGCGTCCTTACTGTGCTTGGCGCAGCCTATGCTTTTACCGGAACCTTCCGCCCCGACGCGCTGATACTGGCTATTCCAGTGGGCATCATCACCGTTTCTGTGCTTCACGCCAACAATACCTACGACACCAACAGCGACCGCGAGGCTGGCATCAAAACCTTTGGTATGCTCATAGGTCTCAAGGCATCGGCAATACTCTACTGCATCTATATGGTGATTCCGTTTGCCTGCATCATTGCCTATGTGATTGCCGGGCTTATGCATCCGCTTGCGCTGCTTTGCCTGCTGGCTGCAGTGCCCGCATTCAAGAATCTGAAAAAGGCAGCCACATATAAGCAGAACGGATTGGAGGCGATGGCCGGCCTGGACCAGGGTTCCGCCAAACTGCAGATGGTATTTTCGCTGCTGCTTTCCGTGGGTCTGATTATCGCCGGACTTATATGAAAACCCGCCGCAATCTTTTAGTTGCGATACTGGCCGCAGCCCTGCTGTGGTTCTATATGTTCAGCCCCTGGACCGCCGGGCGGCCCAATTTCTGGCTGGTGATGTGCTGCTCTGCAGCGATTCTCACTACCCTGGCGGTGTCTTTCACCCCTAAGGACGAAAGAAAAATCCGGATCGAACGACCCCTGCTGCAAATCGTGGCCGGCGTGGCCATAGCCTTTGCACTGTGGGGCATCTTCTGGATAGGGGACAAGGCCTCCCAGTGGCTGTTTGCCTTTGCCCGTGTGGAGGTTGACGCCGTGTATTCTATGAAAACCGGACTGCCGGTGTGGCTCATAGGGCTTCTGCTGCTGGTGCTGATTGGCCCGGCTGAGGAGTTTTTCTGGCGCGGATATGTGCAGAAGACCTTCACAAAGCTGTTTGCCGGCAAACGTGCCGCCGACTGTGCCTTCATAGCCACCGCGGCCATTTATGCCCTGGTGCACATCTGGTCGCTCAATTTTATGCTGATTATAGCGGCGCTGGTGGCGGGCCTGGTGTGGGGATTCATCTACCGCATTTGCCCCAAGGCCCTGCCGGCCCTGATTATCAGCCACGCCCTCTGGGACTTGCTGGTATTTGTGCTGCTGCCCATTTAGCGGAATAATCACTATCTTTACAAGACAATTAAACCATAATCTTATGCTGGAAGATATAATTCAACAGGACATAAAGGCCGCTATGCTGGCCAAGGACAGTGTGGCGCTGGCATCGGTGCGCGCCATCAAGGCTGCTATTCTGCTGGCCAAAACTGCCGAAAACGGCAAGCCGGTGGATGACGCCGAAATAGTGAAGATAATCCAGAAGCTGGTAAAGCAGCGCAAAGAAAGCGCCGAAATCTACTCCCAGCAGAATCGTCCCGAACTTGCAGACAACGAGCTTGCAGAGGTGGCCGTGATGGAGCGGTATCTCCCCAAGCAACTCTCCGAGGCTGAGATAGAAGAGGCCCTGAAGGGAATAATTGCCCAGGTGGGAGCCACCTCTATGGCCGATATGGGCAAGGTGATGGGCACCGCCACCAAAGCCCTGGCAGGCCAGGCAGACGGCAAAGTGATCAGCGCACTGGTTCGCAAACTCCTCGCATAAAACCATAACTATGAAAAAGATAGCTCTTATCGCGGCAGCGCTGCTGGCGGCGGCGCAGGCCTTTGCACAATCGTTTGACATTCAGCTCGCCACCGGAGCTACAATGCGCGTCCAGGCTTGCCGGGACGACATTTTCAGGATTCAAGTTTCAGAAAATGGATTGTTTCCGGAGTCGATAATGATCCGCTACGGCATTTTCCGCGACAGTTGGGACGATGTCGGGGCCAAGATGGAAGGCGGCGCCGGGAAGGTGGTCATTAAAACTGCAAAGTATGCCCTTTCGGTGAATAATGCCACCGGAGTGGCCTCGCTGGCCGATGCCGAGGGCAATGTCCTGATCAAGTCCATCGAATACCTCGACAGCAAGGCGCCGCGGATGGGCGTATATGCCGACAGTTACAATCAGCAGTTCCGCTATCTGAACGAGCACGTCAATATCATTGGCAGCGACCACTGGGAGCAGAACACCGATATGGGTGTGGATATCACCGACAAGAGCAAGACCAGCGCCATAAGGCTTTCCCTTGAAGAAGGAGAGCGGCTCTACGGCGGCGGCAGCACCAGCCGAAAGCACCTGCAGCACCGCGGCGAGGTGCTTCGCATCTTCACCACCTACGCCAATACGGAGAATGTGAATCCGTTCATAATGAACACCGGCGGCTGGGCCATCCTGAACAATACCACCAACATCAGCTTTATGGACTGCGGCGTTAGCGAGCCGGACAATCTGCTGGCCTTCAATTCGGTGAAGGGAGCCGATTTCTATCTGATGGCGGGCGGGGATATGCTGACCCTGCTGCAGCGCTACCACGACATTGCCGGTAATAACTACCTGCTGCCCCGCTGGGCCTACGGATGCAGCTTTGGCCCTCACCTGAACAGCGACGCCTTTGTGTTTATGAACGAGGCGGTCAAGTTCATAGAGCAGGGCTATCCTATGGATATGATGTGGGTTGAACCGCAGTGGATGGAGACCTACTACGACTGGACCACCAAAAAGAAATGGGACTACAAGAAGTTCCCCGGCCAGCCTTACTGGTATTCAAACGAAACAGTGAACGGCGAGCACGGCGGCAGCTTCATTTCCCGAATGCACGCGCTGGGCTACAAGATATGCCTCTGGCTGAATATCGACACAGACCTCTCGGTTATGGAAGAGGACCGGCTGGCCAGGGAAAACGGCGGAAAACTTTCGGGACAGGAGAACTGGTTCGACCATCTGAAAAAGTTTCTGGGCAACGGCGTGGACGGCTTCAAGCTTGACCCCGGCCAGACCGTGGACCGCCACCCCAACCGGAAATACTATAACGGATATACCGATGCCGAGATGCACGAGGTGAACCAGGTGCTGCTGCCCAAGCAGTTCCTGGCAATGAACCGTGACTTCCGCGCCACCCGTTCGTTCCACCACTACTGCGGCGGCTTTGCCGGAACGCAGCACTACACCGCAGCCACCACCGGCGACAGCGGCGGCGGGGTGCAGGTGCTCTACGACCAGCTCAACCTGCAGCTGAGCGGCTATAACAACACCAGCTGCGACGTTGCCGCCAGCACCGACGGCCTCCATATGGGCATATTCCTCCCCTGGATGCAGATAAACAGCTGGTACAGCTTCAAGGAGCCCTGGTATCAGCCTTTGGACGAACAGCCGGTCTACCGCAACTATCTGCAGCTGCGCAACCGTATGGTGCCCTATACCTACAGCGCCGCGCTAAAGGGCACTGTAGACGGCACTCCGGTGATGATGCCTATGCCTATGGCTTTCCCTGATGACCGCAATTGCGACGATATGGCCAATGCCTATATGTACGGCGAGGGCCTTCTGGTCACCGTTTTCAGCGACACCGTATATCTGCCCGAAGGCACCTGGTACGACTTCTGGACCAACGAGAAAAGGGAGAGCAAGGGCGAATCGTTCCCGGCCGAGTTTGACCACTCGCAGTACGGCGGCCCCGTGTTCGTAAAGGGCGGAGCCATAATTCCGTTCCAGCACGTGGCAAATCACGCCTGCGAGAAGCCGCTGGACACCATTGTATTGAATGTTTGGCCTGCCGACAAGGGTGAGTACACCTTCTGGGAAGATGACGGCACCACCTACGAACACGAAAACGGAGCCATTGCCCGCACCCGTTTCAGCTACGAAAAGAAGGGGCGCAAACTGACTCTGGCAGTCGATCCGGTAGAAGGCTCGTATGAGGGAATGCACACCAGCCGCACCTATGAGGTCAAGATGACCCTGGCGCGCAAGCCCCGCCGCATCAAGGCCGACGGTAGCCGCATCAAAGATTTCGTGTGGGACAAAGAGCGCAAGACGGTGACCTTCTGCGCAGGTCATCCCGACACCGCACAGCCTCTTGAGGTCAAGATAAAACTCTAAGGATTACTCAAATACCACCGTCTTGTTCTTGTAGACCATCACCTTGCGGTCTATGTGCTTCAAGACAGCGCGGGAGAGCACGATCTTTTCCAGATCCTTGCCCTTGCTGATTATGGATTCCACCGAATCCTTGTGGGTGATGCGTGCGACATCCTGCTCAATGATAGGACCGGCGTCCAGCTCGCTAGTGACATAGTGGCTGGTCGCCCCTATTATTTTCACACCGCGGTCAAACGCCTGGTGATAGGGCTTGGCACCCACGAATGCGGGCAGGAAGGAGTGGTGGATATTGATGATCCGGTCGGGATAAGCCTTTATGAATTCGTCGCTTATGACCTGCATATATCGGGCAAGCACTATGAAGGTCACATTGTTCTTCCTGAGCAAATCCAGCTCGGCAGCCTCCTGGGCCGCCTTGTTTTCCGGTGTGATGTTGAACACGTGGTAGGCGATGCCAAACTTTTCCGCCACCGGCCTCAAGTCTTCGTGGTTGCTGACAATCAGCGGGATATCCACGTTCCATTCGTCGGCGCTCCAGCGGGCCAGCATATCGTAGAGGCAGTGGGACATCTTGCTCACGAAGATGGCCATACGGGGTTTCTGCTCTGCAAAGTAGAGCCTGAACTGCATATCGTATTTCTGACCGTACAGCGTGCCGAAATATTCGCCTATGCGCTCTTTGGGAATCAGGAAAGAGGTAATGTCCCACTCGACCCTCATAAAGAAGGCGTTGTTGGCGTGGTCTACGTACTGGTCCAGATATATGATATTACCCTTGTTTACAGTGATGAAGTTTGATATCTCTGCAATGATGCCCGGCACGTCGGGGCAGTGGATAAGCAATATGGCGGTGTTTTTCTTCATAACAACGCAAAAGTATAGATATTCTTGAATTTGAAGAAAAATAAATCTACTTTTGCCCCTATGAGAAAGATCAGAGTATTCGCTCCTGCAACCGTTGCCAATATGGGCTGCGGCTTCGATATAATGGGTATGACGCTGGACGCCGTAGGCGATGTCCTTTCTGTGGAAATCGGCGAAGGTGACAGCCTCACCATAATCAACAACAGCAAGCAGAAACTGCCCGAAGACATAGAGCAGAATGTGATTACGCCCGCCGTACGTGCCTTTATGAAGGAGTACGGGGTGCCTATGTCCATCACCGTCACCGTAGAGCACAAGATTGCCCCCGGCAGCGGCATCGGCAGCAGCGCGGCCTCTTCTGCCGCCGCGGTATATGCCCTGAACGAGCTTCTGGACCATCCTTATCCCGATGAGAAGCTGGTGGAATTTGCAATGGAAGGGGAGAAACTGATCAGCGGTGGCACACCTCACGCCGACAATGTGGGTCCGTCCATCCTGGGCGGCGTGGTGCTGCTTCGCGGATACGACCCGCTGGACGTGGTGCGCCTGCCGGTTCCCGGCCGTTTCTGCTGCGCAGTGGCCCATCCCGCGATTATGGTCTCTACCCGCGAGGCCCGCGAAGTGCTTCCTAAAGACATCCCTTTGCGTATGGCTGTGAAGCAGTGGGGCAATGTGGCGGGTCTGGTGGCCGGCCTGGCAGAGGGCGATGTGGCCCTGATAGGCCGCTCTATGCAGGATGTGGTGGTGGAGCCCTACCGAAAGCATTTCATTCCCGGGTTTGACGAGCTCCGCAAGAAGGTGCTGGAGGTTGGCGCGCTGGCAATGAACATCTCCGGCGCGGGTCCGTCTGTGTTTGCCCTCTGCGAGAGTATGACTCTGGCCGACAGGGCGGGAGAGGTTATGAAAGCCCACTTTTTGCAATACAACATAGAGTCCAACATCTATGTCTCCAAGATTTCCAACCGCGGTGCACGCACCCTGGTGGACTATAACTTCGCAGGCTGATGAAGTTCTACAGCACAAGGGATACATCCAAGAAGCTTTTCCCGTTGGATCAGGCCGCCTTTCTGGGGCTGGCGCCCGACGGCGGTCTCTTTGTCCCGGAGCGCATCCCCAAGGTTGACCTGGAGCGGGTAAAGGAACTCGCAGGGCGCTCTTACGCCGATATGGCGGGCTATCTTGCAGGTGTCATCTTTGACGATGTCCCGGCCGATGTGATAGACGAAGTGGTGCGCAAGGCCTACGACTTTGACATCCGTTTCCACAAGTTCGATTCCCGCAAATCTGCACTGGAGCTTTTCCACGGCCCCACCTTCGCCTTCAAGGATTTCGGCGCGAGGTTTATGGGGCAGATGACCGGCAAACTCAATACCACCGACGGCCTCACGATTCTCACCGCCACCAGCGGCGACACCGGCAGTGCGGTGGCCGGCGGTTTCTACAACGTCCCCGGCGTGGACGTGGTGATTCTCTATCCCGACGGAAAGGTCTCTCCGCTGCAGGAGGCTCAGATGACCACCCTGGGCGGCAACATCCACCCGCTGCGCGTGCGCGGCAATTTTGATGATTGCCAGCGCCTGGTGAAGACGATGTTTTCCGACACTGACCTTCGCGGCCGCAAGCGCATCACCAGTGCCAATTCCATAAATCTGCTGCGCTGGATTCCGCAGAGCTTCTACTATTTCTGGGCTTATGCAATATGGAGCCAGACCCATTGCGGCGCTGCTGACGTGGTTGTGCCCAGCGGCAACTACGGCAACATCACCGCAGGTATGCTGGCGGCCCGTATGGGTATGCCGGTAAGGCGCTTTGTGGCGGCTTCCAACGCCAACGACGTGGTGCCGGAGTTCCTCCTCACCGGCGATTATCTTCCCCGCGCCTCGGTCCGCACCGTGGCCAACGCAATGGACGTGGGCGCTCCCAGCAACTATGAGCGTATGATGTGGCTCTATGGCAGCATCGGCGCCCTTCGCCGCGAAGTGGTGGGTTTCTCCGCTTCTGACCAAGAGATTCTGGCAGCCATCAGGGAGATAGAAGATAAATACGGCTATATCAGCGATCCTCACAGCGCTATCGGTTACCTCGCTGCAAAGCACTATGACATAGACGGATACTGGCTTTCTACCGCCAGCCCGGCCAAGTTTGGAGAGGTGATAGAGGCAGCCACCGGCCACTGGCCCGAAATTCCCGCCGCCCTCCGGTTCAGGATGGAGTCAGAGCGCGTCTACACTATGATGGACGCCAGCGCCGAGGACCTCAAGGATTATCTGCTGTCGCTTTAGAGCGGGTCTACATCGATAGTGATATCGGAAGATGGGGAGGCTGTGAGCACTTGTGCCACGGCCTCCTCAATTTTTGATTTCTGCCTTTGGGCGCTGGCTGTGCGGGGAATCTTGATCCAGATGATGCGGATGTATTTTCCTGCGATGCGGTCCACAGCCGGGGTGATGGCCTCAGAATAATCCTTCAGGCCGGCGCTGCCAAGCCTTTTTGCCACTAGACTGCAGGTGAGCCGCAGCCTTGCCTGGTCGGTATCTTTCAGCGTCAGCTGAATCATCCTGACATAGGGCGGGAAGCCGAACAGGTTGCGCTGGGATAGCAAATCGTTTGTGAAGGCGTGAAGTTTGTCTTCCGATGCCAGCGCGGCCAGCACGGGGTGGGAGGGGTCAAAGGCCTGGATCACCATCTGGCCGGTGCCTTCGCGGCGAGATACGCGGCCACGAAGCTGTGCGAGCAGCTGCAGCGCCTTTTCATCGGCCCGGAAATCCTGCAGGGAGAGTATCGAGTCGGCACTGATCACGGCCACCAGCGAGAGGTTTTCAAAGTCGAAGCCCTTGGTTATCATCTGGGTGCCCACAAGTATGTCGGTATTGCCGGCTGCAAAGTCGTTCAGGATTGTTTTCTCTGCAGTGAGGGTGGCGGCGGTTTCGGCGTCAAAACGGGCTATGCGGGCATCGGGAAATATTTCCTGCAGCTCTTCTGCCAGCCTTTCTGTGCCTGCCCCCTTGGCGGAGTAGGTTCCCTTGCCGCAGTGGTGGCACAAGGGGTCAAACCTGGCCTTCCAGCCGCAGTAGTGGCAGCTGACGGTGTCGTTGAACTTGTGGTAGGTCAGGCTCACGTTGCACTGGGGGCAGCGCAGGGTTTCGCCGCAGGAGTCGCATTGCAAAAATGAGCTGTAGGAACGCCTGGAGCGGAAAACCATCACCTGACGGTGATTCTTGAGTTGCTCTGAGATCAGGTTTATCAGCTGCATTGAGAAAGAGCCGCGGGCGTTGTGCATAGCATACACCTTGCCCATATCTATCAGCTTGACCGGAGCGTCGCCGGCACCGAAATATTTGGTGCGCAGCTCCGCCAGTCCGTATTTGCCTTCCGAGACATTGTAGAGCGATTCCATAGAGGGGGTGGCGCTGCCCAGCAGGGTGCGCACGCCCAGCTTCGAGGCCATCATTAGCGCGGCGTCGCGGCCGTTGTAGCGGGGTGCCGGGTCGGTCTGCTTGTAAGAGCTGTCGTGCTCTTCGTCCACAATTATGAACCCAAGGTTCACTATGGGCAGGAACAGCGCGCTTCGGGTCCCCAGCACCAGATAGTTGCCCTGGCCGGAAATCAGCTTGTCAAAGACTTTCTTGCGGGCCGGGACGGTTTGCCTGGAGTGGAAAACCAGCACTTTGTCGCCCAGGGCATCGGTAAGACGCTGCTCCAGCTGGCGGGACATCGCTATTTCGGGCACCAGATAAAGCACGCTGCGTCCCTGAGCCAGATACTGCCGGGCCAGTTTTATGTAGATTTCGGTTTTGCCGCTGGAGGTTGCACCCCAGAGCAGCACTGTCTTTTTGCCTTTGCGGTAGAGCTCTTGAATGGACTCCAACGCCTTCTGCTGCTCTTGCGAGAGGGTTTTCTCTTCCTTGGCCACGGCGGCCTTCACCGGCCGGTTCACAGTGCGTTTCTTCTCGCTCTGATGGAAAAACGCGGCGGGGTAGGCGCTCTTGAAAACCTCTCCGAGGCTGCAGAGATAGTAGTCGGCAATCATCTGCCAGAGCTCTATCTGCACGGGCGGCAGCGGCTTCAGGCTGGCGATTTTTTCTATCGGGAGAATCTTGCTTTCTGCCAGAGCTTCGGGCAGGAGACAGTCCGCGCGGCGAACCACCGCCAGATAGCGCCTGCCAACCAGGGTCACCACAACCCAGCTGCCCGTCTCAACGGGGTCGGTAATATCCTCAGGGACATAGTAATAAGTGATTCCGCCGCAGAATTTCAGCGGCACTATCACCTCTACGTATCGTCGGTTCTCCTGAGACATCCTTTAAATATACAAAAAACTCAACCAAAGTGCAAAAATAATGTTCATTGAAGAAAAATTGCTACCTTTGCGCACTTATAATATTGCGCGCACACGATGGAAAGAGTAAAATGTCTGATAATTGGCAGCGGCCCTGCGGGTTACACGGCTGCGATTTATGCCGGCAGAGCGGGTCTGGCACCCGTCCTGTACGAGGGCCTTCAGCCTGGCGGCCAGCTCACCACCACCACTGAAATCGAGAACTATCCCGGTTTCCCCAACGGTGTGGATGCAAACCAAATGATGGCCTCTTTCCGCGCCCAGGCACAGCGTTTTGGCTGTGACATCCGCTTTGGCTCTGTCACCAATGTAGACTTCAGCGCCAGGCCCTTCGTGCTCACCTTAGACGAGAATCAGCAGATAGAGGCCGACGCCGTGATCATAGCCACCGGCGCTTCTGCAAAATATCTGGGTCTGGAGAGCGAGCGCAAGTTCCGCGGTATGGGCGTTTCTGCCTGCGCCACCTGCGACGGTTTCTTCTACCGCAAGAAAGACGTGGCCGTGGTGGGCGGCGGCGACACCGCCTGCGAAGAGGCCACCTATCTGGCCGGCCTTTGCCGCAAGGTCTATATGATTGTCCGCCGCGACGTGCTGCGCGCCACCGAGGCAATGCAGCAGAAGGTGCGCGAAACCGAGAATATCGAGATTCTCTGGGAAAGCCAGACCCAGGAGGTTCTGGGCGATGAAAGCGGCGTCACCGGCGCCCGTCTGGTGAAAAAGAGCGGCGAGATATTTGATATAAAAATCGACGGATTCTTCCTGGCGATTGGCCATCACCCCAACAGCGATGTCTTCAGGCAGTGGGTTGAGACCGACGCGGCAGGGTATATCGTTGTGAAAGACGGCACCAGCGCCACCAGCTGTCCCGGCGTGTTCGCCGCCGGAGATGTCTGTGACCCGCGCTACCGTCAGGCGGTTGTGGCTGCCGGAAGCGGTTGCAAGGCGGCTATGGATGCCGAAAAATATTTGAAGGAAATATGAAGCAAAAACTCCTGATATTCGTTCTGCTGGTTGCTGTGGCACTGGCTGCGGGCTGCTCTTCAAAATTCGAGAAGCTGCTGGAAAGCCATAACTATGGCGAGAAGTACCGCACAGCCCTCAAACTTTATGAAGATGGCAAATATACCAAGGCTGCGCAGCTGTTCGAAAACGTGGCTATGAACGCCCAGGGTACTCCCCAGGAGGACACCGTGCGCTTCTACTGGGGTATGAGCAACTATCATCTTAAGGATTTTGCCACAGCCCAGAGCAACTTTGGCGAGTTTATCCAGATATTCCCCCAGAGCCCCTTTGCCAAAGAGGCGGAGTTCTATATGATAGACTGCCTCTATCGCTCTACCTACCGCTACGAGCTTGACCAGAAGCCCACTATGGTGGCTCTGAGCTACATAAACAAGTACATCATAGAGAATCCCGGTACCGACTATGCCAAGTTCTGCAAGGTGATGAAAGACGACCTGGAAGAGCGTCTGGACAAGAAGGCTTTCGAGGGCGCCAAGCTCTACTACCATATGGAGAACTATCTCTCTGCCCACTATGCGCTGAAAAATGTTCTCAAAGAGGACGCCGACAACCAGTACCGCGAGGATATTCTCTACTACACCGCTATGGCGGGATACAAATATGCCTTGAACAGCGTTCCCGAGAAGCAGCGTGAGCGCTATATGACCTTCATAGACGACTATTTCAACTTTGTGAGCGAGTTCCCGCAGAGCAAATACAAGGCAGAGCTGGACGGCATCTACAAGAGGGTCAACAAAATCATCAAGAAAGAAAAATAATAATTCAAGATATATGGAAATCAACAAGAACATTACCAACAACACTGTAACAAGGGATCTTTCTGAGCTCGCAGCTCCCACCGGCAACATTTATGAGTCTGTGATGATTATCGCAAAGCGCGCAAATCAGATCAGCGCCGATATCAAGCAGGAGCTCAGCCACCGTCTGGAAGAGTTCTCTTCTTACACCGACACCCTTGAGGAAATCAGCGAGAACCACGAGCAGATAGAGATTTCCCAGTATTACGAGAAGCTGCCCAAGCCCACGCTGATAGCAACAGAAGAATTCCGCGAAGGCAAGATTTTCTATCGCAAGGCAGAGTAGTCGATAGATGCTTCAGCGGCTTTACATCAGCAACTACGCATTGATAGATGTTCTGGATATAAATATTCCGGAGCATCTTGTCATTATTACGGGTGACAGCGGCGCCGGCAAGTCAATATTGCTGGGAGCGCTGTCGCTGCTGCTTGGCGGCAGGTTTGACCCGGCGGCGCAGGGCGATGAGAGCCGTAACTGCATTGTTGAGGCCCAGTTCGACGACCACATCGTGCGCAGGGTGGTGACGCCGCAGCTGCGTTCAAGGGCTTTCATAGACGATGAACCCGCCACGCTGGAGGCTCTCCGCGAGCTGGTGTCAAAGCAGATTGACATCCACTCCCAGAACAGCCAGGCGCTGCTGGGCAGCGATGCCTTCAGACTCTCTGTGGTAGACAGTTTTGCCGGCAACGAATCCCTTCTGGCGGACTACAGGCGGGCCTATGAGAATTGGACCGCGCTGAACGCTTCCCTCAGAGACCTCCGGGCTCTCAAAGAGCAGGCAAGCCGCGAGCGGGATTATATCACCTTCCGCTACGGGCAGCTTTGCGAGGCAGCCCTCAAGAGCGGTGAACTGGAAGAGATAGAGGAAAAGCAGAAAACCCTGGCCAACGCAGAGCAGATCAAGGACACCCTGGTGCAGGCATCCGGGGCGCTCTCTATGGGCGAACAGTCTGTGGAGCAGGTACTGCGTGATGCGGGCCGCTCGCTGCAGAAGATAGCCGGCTGCTACCCGGCTGCAGAAGAGCTTGCCGGTCGAATTGAGTCCTGCAGGATAGAAATCAAGGACATCTCCGATACCCTGGATTCTTCCCAGGAGAAGATAGACGCATCGCCCCAGGCGCTGCAGCAGGTAGAAAGCCGCATAGCGCAGCTCTATGACCTGATGCACCGCAACGATGCCGCCAGTGTAGAGGAGCTGATTGAAAAGCGTGATGAATATGCCCGCCAGCTGCAGTCGGCCGACGACTTGGCCGGGCAGGAGGCAACTCTGGAAAAAGATCTGGCAAAGGCCGACGGAATCTGCTCCGACCTTGCAGCGCAGCTCACCGCAAAGCGAATGGCGGCCCTGGAGCCGCTGTCCGGCTATCTGCAGCAGGCCATCCGCGAGCTGGAGATACCCCAGGCGCAGTTCCGCGTGGAATGTGTTCCGGAGAAGCACCGCACCGCCCACGGGGCAGAGAATGCGGTGTTCCTGTTCTCTTCCACAGCGTCCGGCCGTGCTGCCGACCTCTCCCAGAACGCGTCCGGCGGAGAGCTTTCACGCATAATGCTTTGCATAAAATCGCTCCTGGCCCGGCACAAGGCGCTGCCCACCGTCATCTTCGACGAAATTGACACGGGCACCAGCGGCAGCCTGGCAGACAAGATGGGGCGCAAGATAGTGGAGATAAGCAAGGATATACAGGTGATAGCCATCACCCACCTGCCGCAGGTTGCGGCCAAGGGCGATGCCCATTATCTGGTATACAAAGAATACAGCCCGGAAGGCGCAGTGTCCCGCATCCGTCCCGTGGAGGGGCAGGAGAGGGTCGGCGAGATAGCCCGGATGATAAGCGGCAGCAGCGTTACGGCAGAGGCAATGGCGGCCGCGCAGGTACTTTTAAACGAGGCAAACTAAATTTTAAAACCAAATACACTATGAGACTGATCATCGAAGATTCTTATGGCAAGATGTCGCAGTGGGCGGCTACTTACATCGCAAACGCCATAAACAAGTTCGCCCCCACGAAAGAGAGACCTTTCGTGCTGGGTCTTCCTACCGGTTCCACCCCTCTGGGTACCTACAAAGAACTCATTCACCTCTGCTCCGTGGGTAAGGTTTCTTTCCAGAATGTGGTTACGTTCAATATGGACGAGTATGTGGGCCTTCCCAAGGACCACGACGAGAGCTACTACACATTTATGTGGAGCAACTTCTTCAGCCACATCGACATCCCCGAAGAGAACGTGAACATTCTTGACGGCAACGCTCCCGACCTGGTGGCAGAGTGCAACAAGTACGAAGAGAAAATCAAATCTTACGGCGGAATCAACCTGTTTATGGGCGGTATCGGCCCCGACGGCCACATCGCATTCAACGAGCCCGGTTCTTCACTGAATTCCCGCACCCGCGTCAAGGACCTCACAACCGACACCATCATTGCCAACTCCCGTTTCTTTGGCTATGACACCACCAAGGTGCCTCAGAAGGCCCTCACAGTTGGTGTAGGCACTGTTATGGATGCAGACGAAGTGCTGATTCTGGTTAACGGCCACAACAAGGCCCGCGCCCTTCGCCACGCAGTGGAAGAGTCCATCAACCATATGTGGACCATCTCCATCCTGCAGCTTCATCCTCACGGAATCATAGTTTGCGACGATGCAGCCACCGTAGAGCTCCGCGTCGGCACCGTGAACTACTACAAGGACATCGAGCGCGACAATCTGGATCCCGCAAATCTGGCTTAATGGAGCCGATAACCTCTTTGCGCGCCTGGATGGCATCCAGGGGCTTTCAAGTGACAATCATTCCCAGCAATGATTGTCACTTTGACGAATATGTGCCCGCAAGGTTCAAGGTAAGGGAATATCTCAGCGGCTTTGACGGCAGCGCCGGTACCCTGGTGGTGACTCTCACAGAAGCGGCCCTCTGGACCGATTCCAGATATTTCCTGCAGGCGGAGCGCCAGATAAAGGGCAGGGGCATAGAGCTTATGAAGATCAAGATGCCCGGCACGCCCTCCATCCCGCAGTGGATTGAATCCTGCCGCAAGGCTTCCGGCATCGCGCCGGAGCAGTACAAGGTGGGTGTAGACGGCGACCTTTTCAGCTACGACGACTACTTTGCCTTCTGCAAAGAGTTGGCGCCGATGCCACTGGAGACCTTTTCCGACCCGTTTGACAGCCTCTGGCCGGGCCGTCCTTCTCTGGGCGACAGCCCCATATTGCTGCACAAAGAGGAATATGCCGGGCGCAGTGTTTCCGACAAGTATCGGGACGTTGTCTCAAATCTGGGCATAGAAGGCCCTTTCTGCCTGTTTTTGAGTGCCTGCGACGAGATTATGTGGCTGCTGAACATCCGTGGCGGCGACATAGAATACAATGCCGTGACGCTCTCATATTGTCTGCTGGACAACAAGGGCATAAAGCTGTTCTGCCGCACAAAGTGCCTTACCGGGGAAGCTTCTGATTATCTTGCTTCCCAGGGGGTTGAGGTGTTCTCCTACAGCGAGGCAGACGCCGCCCTTGAGGCAGTCCCGGCAGAGGCGGTACGCATTGTGAGCAACAACTGCTGCTCCATAAACAAATACAAAATATTTTCCCGCGGCAAAGCCGTTATGCCCGACCCCACGGTGGGCGGGACTGTGGCTATGCTGCGCGCCTGCAAGAATCCGGTTCAGGCGCAGGGCTTCCGGCAGGCCTTTTTGCAGGACGGTGTCTGCTGGGTCAGGCTGCTCAAATACATTTATGACAATTATGGCAGCGGCTCCCTTAACGAATACAATATCACCCGGAAGCTGCTTGAGATAAAGCGCGGCAGCGCCTACTATCTGGGCGAGAGCTTTGAGCCGATAGTGGCCTGGAACGCCAACGCCGCCAGCGCCCACTACAGCGTGACCGACGAGGCCTCCAGCGCCAGGGTGGCCGGCGGCGGCTTTTTGCTGATGGACCTGGGCAGCCACTATCCCTACGGCACCACCGACACCACCCGCACCGTCTTCCTGGGCGAAAAAGAGCCCACGACGGCTCAGAAAGAGGACTTTACGCTGGTTCTGAAGGGTATGATAGCCCTGGCCGAGGCCATTTTCCCGGCCGGTACCCGCGGCTGCCAGCTGGACATCCTTGCCCGCGGGCCTATGTACCGCACCGGCAAGATGTACTTCCACGGCACTTCCCACGGAATAGGGCAGTGGCTGTGCGTGCACGAATCCCCGCAGATCAGGATGGAATACAACCCCATCGCGCTGCAGGAAGGGATGATTATGTCAGACGAGCCGGCCGTGTATGTAGACGGGCAGTACGGCATCCGCACAGAAAACGTGGTATTGGTGTCGCCCTTCGCCAAGAGCGACTACAACACTTTCTATCGCTTCGAGACACTTACCCTGGTGCCGATAGACCGCCGTGCGGTGGATTTCAGTCTGCTCACAGATGCAGAGCGTGCCTGGCTGGAGGCCTACAACAAGCGCGTCTATGATGCGCTGCAAAGCCACCTCACAGACGCCGAACGCGCCTGGCTGGCAGATTATATAAAATAATAGAGATTAGTACAGAAGGTTCTTTGTGCCCTCGTTGAACACGCCTCCGGTGGGGGTGCGGCGGTCAAACTTGAAATTGAGCTGCAGCCCGTCAGAAGGGTAGAGGCTCAGGCGGTTGATCATATCGTTGCCGTAGCGTTTCAGCGCAGAAATGAAGTACATACCAATGTCGTAGCCCTGGAATGCGAAGTTGCCGGGCTCGGCATTGTAGGTATCCCTGAAGGCGTTCACAAACTCGCGGACGTCTTCGTCTTCATAGTCCACATAGTGTCCCATCACAAAATGGGTGTTGGCGCGCTGGTACATATCGGCGTCGATAGATTCGAACTTGCGGATCTTGTGGCTGGCGTAGCCGCTGATGTCGTAGGCATCGTTCTTTGCCAGATTGCCCACGCTGCGCAGCGCATCGGCAGCGGAGGACTCCCGCTCGCTGGTGATTATCACGTGGTTGCGCC
This sequence comes from Bacteroidales bacterium, assembly GCA_017428035.1. Taxonomy (GTDB): domain Bacteria; phylum Bacteroidota; class Bacteroidia; order Bacteroidales; family UBA932; genus Equibacterium. The sequence goes on from JAFRRR010000132.1 coordinate 64,749, forward strand.
TGCCGGGTATCAGCGCGGTCTGAACGCTCTCTCCACGGCCCAGAGCGGCCTGCACCACGGTGTAGGGGATTTCCAGGGAGTCAAGGCTGGCTATAATGTCAGAATAGAATTTGCTCTGGATGTCGCCCTTTTCGCACAGCACTATCACATTGTCCTTGCCGGGACGGTAGCCTATGGACTCGGCCATCCTCATAGTCTGGGTAGAGGGAGATACCGGGGCGTTGATCAGATAGCGGTGGTTGTAGGTGGCGGCCTCCACTTTCTGGTCCAGCGGCGAAATGAGCGGTATGTGGCGGGTGTCGCACCAGAGGGCCGGCACCTCCACATTCTCCATAGAGAAGTTGCCGATCAGGAAGTCAAAATCGTCCAGTTTGGACTCTTTCATAAGCTGCTCGGCGCTGTCAAAGTCGGTCATATCAATCACCTTCAGGTTGATGTTGGTGCCGTCTTTGCGCTGCTGGTCTATGGCGGTGAGCACCCCGGCATAAAAGTCCAGGAAGTTGGCGGACGGTGAGGGCAGCTGACTTCCGATGGGGATGATCAGGGCAATGTTGGCAGTGCCGCCGAAAGGCACGAACACCGGCTTCCAGTTCCAGTCCTGCTCGGGGTCTTCCGGGTCTACTATAGAGACGGAAGACTCGCTCTCACTCTCTTTCTCCTCTTCAAACAACTCGTCTTCAGGCACCTCTATCATAGTGTTGTCGTCCACTTCGGCGTCCGTTTCGCCGCCAAGGGGAATCCTGAGCACCTGCCCCACGACCAGGGTCTTTGAGTCGAGATTGTTAGCTGCCACGATATCATCCTGCGATACTTTATACTTGAGTGCCAGCATCAGCAGGGAGTCGTACCATTTTACGCGGTGGAGGACATACTTGCCGGTGGGCTGTGCTTCGGCATTGCTGCCGGACACCTTGCTCTCGGCTGCGGGAGAGGGGGTCTCTTTGACTTCAGGGGCGGGTACCTCTTCCGCCTTCTTTTCAGCCACCGGTATCAGCAGCAGTGAGCCGGCTTTAAGTCCGCCGGTGAGCCGTCCGGCATTAATCTCCTTGACCTCATCCAAATCTGCACCGTATGCCTTACATATAGAATACAGGGTCTGCCTTGCCTCCACGGTGTGGACGTAGAAAGAGCGACCGTCAATCTCTGCAACGCTTTTGGAAATTTCCACCGCTGCAGGGATGAATTTCTGAGCCTCGGCTGCGGGCGAGACGGCCAGCAGCGCGAATGTCAGAGCTATTGCGGCACAGATTTTTTTCATAAACGTATCGGTTAGAATTCGAGTCTTGCAAGCATATTCTTTACGTTGCACTCAATGCGCTCGTAAATGTTGTCGTAAGGCTCTTTTACAAACTCTTTGCCAGTAATCTTTTCGTACAGCTCAACATAGCGGTCGCTGATGGCGTTCACGCGGGCGGCGTCCATCTCGGGCACCTTCTGGCCATCCTTGCCGCAGAAGCCGTTTTCCATAAGCCATTCGCGCACAAACTCCTTGGAGAGCTGCTTCTGGGGAAGGCCCTTGTCAAACAGCTCCTGGTAGGTGTCGGCATAGAAATAACGGGAAGAATCGGGCGTGTGGATCTCGTCCATCAGGCACAACTCGCCGTTAAGGAATCCGAATTCATATTTGGTGTCCACCAGCATCAGATTGTGCCTTGAGGCAATCTCTTCGCCGCGCAGGAAAAGCTTCAAGGTGATATCTTCCAGCTTCTCGTAGTCTTCGCGGCTCATTATTCCGCGGGCAATAATCTCTTCTTTGCTGATGTCCTCGTCGTGAGCGCCTATCTCCGCCTTTGTGGTGGGGGTGATGATGGGGGTCTCAAAACGCTGGTGCTCGCGCATCCCGTCGGGGATTTTCACGCCGCAGATTTCCCTTGCACCGGCCTTGTAGCTGCGCCACGAACTGCCGGTGAGGCAGCGCCTTACAATCATCTCCACGGGGAGTCCTTCGCACTTGTAGCCCACTGTGACCATAGGGTCGGGGGAGGCTATCTTCCAGTTGGGAACGATGTCCTCAGTAAGATCCAGGAAAGACGATGCTATCTGGTTCAGCACCTGGCCTTTGTAGGGAATGCCCTCGGGCAGGATCACGTCAAAGGCGCTGATGCGGTCGGTGGCGACCATCACCAGATATTTGTCGGCTATAGTGTACACATCGCGCACCTTGCCGACATACTTGCCGCTCTGGCCTTTGAAGTCGAATTCGGTATGTGTAACTGCACTCATCGTAAAAAGGATATTATTCTGTTACTCTTCGGGAGTGTTGTTGCGGTTCTTGATGTATTCCTCGTTGAGGCCCTTGAGCACGTCGGCGGTGATGTCCAGACCGGGGTTGACGTTGAGCACGGTGTTGGTCACGCCGCTGGTGGTGAGGATCAGGGAATACTGATGCTCTGCGTTGTAGCGCTCAATGAACTCTTTCACTGCAAAGTAAACCTGGTTGTTGAGCACTGCCTGCTCTTCCTGGATCTCGGCATCCTTCTTGGCTGCGTCGTTCTGCAGATTCTGCTGGCGCTGCATAAGCTTGTTCTGCTGCTCTTCTGCTGCAGAGCGGGTCAGCAGACCCTTCTGAACCTGATTCTCGAAAGCCTTTGCATCGCTCTCCAGACGGCGGCCGCGCTTCTGAAGTTCGTCCTGTATGCCCTGTACCTTGCTTTGGAAAGCGGTCATCTTGTCGTTGTACATATCGTAGTTGGCAATCAGTGAGTCAAGCTGGACATACACGATGTCACCTGCAACTGCTGTGATATTGCCGGTGTCGGTGATGTCGGTGGGTTCACTTGCGGGTTTCTTCTTGAAATCGGGCCTAACAATAGCCATAACTGCTGCGCAAAGCGCTACTACCAGAGCAATGATGCTGAGGATAAGGGGAGTTCTTTTCATTTTATAAGTTAGTTTTTTATGATTATTTCAATTGGTCAAGATATGCGGCGATGGTCTTTTCCAGCCCCATATAAAGGGCGTCGCAGATAAGGGCGTGGCCTATGGAGACCTCGTCCAGACGGGGCATAACCTTTTTGAAGTAGGCCAGGTTGTCCAGGTTGAGGTCGTGGCCGCCATTCACCTCCAGCCCGCATTTCACCGCCTCGCTGCAGGCCTTGAAATACGGCGCCACAGCCTCTTCGCGGCCGGCGGAGAAGTTGTGTGCATATGCGTAGGTATAAAGTTCGATGCGGTCGCTGCCGGCATCTGCCGCGCCGCGCACCATCACCGGGTCGGGATCTACAAAAATGGAGGTGCGGATGCCCTCCGAGTGGAATATGCGGCACACCTCCTTGAGGAAGGCGGCATTTGCAACGGTGTCCCAGCCGGCGTTGGAGGTAAGTGCGTCGTGGGCGTCGGGAACCAGGGTGACCTGAGCGGGATGCACCTTGCACACCAGCTCTATGAATTTGTCTATGGGATTGCCTTCTATATTGAACTCCACATCCAGCAGCGGCTTGATCTGATAGACGTCGCTGTAGCGGATATGGCGCTCGTCAGGACGCGGATGCACGGTGATGCCCTGGGCCCCGAAGCGCACGCAGTCTACGGCAGCCTTGGCCACATTGGGCATATCCCCTCCGCGGGAGTTGCGCAGAGTGGCAATCTTGTTGATATTAACGCTTAGCTTGGTCATACTACTAAAATACAAAAGTAAATATTTTTGGTGAATACCTATATAAAATGCTAATTTTGGGGTTCAAAATAAATGCAGATGACAATAGCCCTTTACGGACGCAATATAGACAAAGACGACGAGAAAGTGTGGTTTCTGCTTCGCCGGCTGGCCGCCGGGGGCGCACAGACCTATTTCTTCCAGAAAGAGCTGCATCCAGAAACGGATGTGGTGCTGGCCCTTGGCGGTGACGGCACCTTCCTGCGTGCCATAAATATGCTCCGCGGCCGGGAAATTCCCATCGCCGGCATCAACTTCGGCCGCTTGGGCTTTTTGACCTCGGCAAAGGTAGAGGAGGGCGAAAACGCCTGGATAGACGACCTTATCAAGGGCAACTATTCCATCCAGAAGCGTCTCCTGATCCAGGTGGAATCCACCGCAATCCCGCACGGCATTTATCCCTACGCACTTAACGAATTCTCCATCCAGCGGCAGAATCCCTCTATGCTGCGCATAGACGTGGCCATAGGCAGCGAGCATCTGCCTGCCTACTGGGCCGACGGCGTGGTGGTCTCGACCCCCACCGGCAGCACGGCATATTCCCTGAGCGTGGGCGGCCCCATAGTGACCCCCGACTCCGATGTGTTCATCACCGCGCCCATCGCGCCCCACAACCTGAACATCAGGCCCATAGTGGCGCCTGCAGATTCGGTGCTTGAGATTACTTTCACATCCAAGTCGTCCCAGATGGGAGTGGTTACTCTGGACAACACCTCCTTTGCAGTGCCCGTCGGGAGCAAGTTCACTCTGCGCAAGGCTCCCTACAGTGCAAACTGCATAACATTCCACAATGCCGGCTTCATAGACGCCCTCAAGGACAAACTCCTCTGGGGCGAGGATAAACGCAACAACTTCTAGAAGATGCAGCCCACACACGTAACTATCATAATGGACGGCAACGGCCGTTGGGCACAGGCTCAGGGGCTTTCCCGCAGTGCCGGCCACGCCGCAGGCGCAGAGAGCGTCAGGGCTTGTATGAGGGCCGCTGTCAAAAGTGACGTCAAGTATCTGAGCCTTTATACTTTCTCCCAGGAGAACTGGAACCGGCCAGAAAAAGAAGTTGCGGCCATTATGGACCTTATGTCCTACAATATCCGCAAAGAACTGCCTGAGTTCCACGAGAATAAGGTGGGCTTCAAGGTCATAGGCGATATGGACCGGCTCACCCCCCGGCTCCGCAGGGAAATTGAGTCGGCCGAGGCCGAAACCGCGCAGTATAAAGACCATACGCTGATACTTATGTTCAGCTACAGCGGCAAGTGGGATATAGAGCAGGCGGCAGAGCGCTATGCAAAGGACTTCGGCACTCCTGCCCAGAAGCCGCTGGAGAGCTATCTGGCCACCGCCGGAATCCCCGATCCGGACCTGCTGATACGCACCGGCGGAGAGCAGCGGATAAGCAATTATATGCTGTGGCAGTGCGCCTACACCGAATTTTATTTTACCGACAAACTTTGGCCTGATTTTAGAGAAGATGACTTCAACGAGGCGCTGGACAGTTTCAAGGGCCGTGACAGAAGATTTGGAAAAGTGAAGCAATGAGAAGAAGAATCGCAATATTGATATTGTCGCTGGTGGCATCCACCGCACTGCTGGCCCAGCAGAGCGATGTGGTGGTTGACTACAGCAAGCCTCAGACCTATGTCATCGGCGGCGTGAGAGTTACCGGCAACCAGTTCCTGGACCAGTCGCGCATCCTTTCCATAGTAGGTTTCAAACCCGGCAGCAGCATCACTCTTCCCAGCGAAGACGTGGCCCACAAGCTGGCCGCCCTTATGAACCAGAAGTATTTCCGCAATGTCGGATTCTATATCGATTCCCTCTCCGTGGCCCAGGATACAGTGTGGCTGCGGGTTGATGTTAAGGAGCGTCCCCGCGTGTCGGCCTGGGTATACAAGGGCGTCAAGAAAAGCGAGCAGGACGACCTCAAAGAGAAGCTCAACCTCAAGCGTGGCGGCGAGCTCTCTGAATATGTGATATCATCTTCTACCGGCGTAATCAAAAACTACTACAAAGAAAAGGGCTTCAACAACGCCAAGGTGAATGTCATCACCCAGGAAGACAGTCTTGTGAACAATGCCGTGCGCGTCACCTTCGATGTGGACCGCGGCAAGAAGGTCAGGGTGCGCACCATCACTTATGAGGGTGTGGAGGGCGTCAACAAGTACAAACTGGACAAGTCTATGAAGAAGACCAAGGACCGCTCCTGGTACAACTTCTTCAACAGCAAGAAATTCAACGAAGAGGAATATCCCAACGACAAGAACTCGCTCATAGAGACCTTCAACGAGCTGGGTTACCGCGACGCGAAGATTGTCAAGGATTCCATCTATACAATAGAAGAGGGCCGTCTGGGCATCGATTTCAAGATTGACCAGGGCCGCAAATACTATTTCCGCAACATCACCTGGACCGGCAACTCGGTGTATACTGCCGAGACGCTGAACCAGGTCCTCAAGATCGCCAAGGGAGACGTCTATGACATCGTGACCTTGAACCAGCGCCTTCAGGGCGGAAAGGAGGGTGAGCAGTCGGTGGCTTCGCTATATCGCGACTACGGCTACCTGTTCTTCAACGTGACTCCGGTGGAGACCACCATCGTGGGCGACTCGGTGGATGTAGAAATCCGCCTCGTGGAGGGCAAGCAGGCCACCTTCAACAATGTGCTCATCAGCGGCAACAACATCACCAACGAGCGGGTGATACGCCGTGCGGTGTATACCCGCCCGGGCTTCCTGTACTCGCAGACCGACTTCGAGAGGTCCATCCGCGAGCTGGGTACAATGACCAACTTTGACGCAGAGAAAATAGTGGAGCAGGGGACCGGCTGGAACCTGATCCCCGACCCCATAAACAATACCGTGGATATCTCCTACAATGTAGAGGAAAAGTCCAACAGCCAGCTGGAGCTCTCCGGCGGCTGGGGCGCCCGTACTTTCGTGGGCACCATCGGTATCAACTTCAGCAACTTCTCTACCCGCAACTTCTTCCGCAAGGAGGCCTGGCGTCCCGTGCCTCTGGGTGACAACCAGACCCTGGCGTTCCGCTACCAGACCAACGGCCGTTACTACAGGGCCCTCTCGGCAAGCTTTGTGGAGCCCTGGCTTTTTGGCAAGAAGCCCACTTCGCTCAGTATTTCGGCATACTATACCCGCCAGACCAATTCCTATATGGGTATGTA
>JAFRRR010000133.1 GCA_017428035.1 Bacteroidales bacterium
TACTTTCCACATCCACCAGAATCTCCATTTCGGCCAGGTTTCGGAGTGCGTGGGCATCAGTATGGATATGATGCGCAAGCTCAATCCCGAATATGTCAAAGATATCGTGCCCGGTAAGAGCAAGATGCGCGTCATAAAGCTTCCCTACAGCTTCTCCGGCGCCTTCATAGATGTGCAGGACACTATCTATGCCTATAAGGACAGCGTTTTCTTCGACCCCGTCAAGGTCAAGGAGATCAGCTCTCACCGCCGCGATACCCGCGTGGCCTCTTCGGGCGGCGGCCCCACCTACACGACATACACAGTGAAGAGGGGTGACAGTCTGGGCAAGATTGCGGCCCGCCATCACACCACCATTGCCAATATCAAGAAGTGGAACAACCTGCGCCGCGACACCATCGTGCCCGGCCAGAGGCTCAAGATATATCACGGCCGCGGACCTTCTTCGGCAGTGGCATCTTCCGGCAGTTCCAAGTCGCAGCCGGCCACTTCCAGCAAGGGAGGCTATGTTATATACACAGTGCGTCGCGGTGACACACTGTACAGTATTGCAAACAAATTCCCCGGTGTTACTCTCAACGACATTATGCGCCTGAACGGCCTGAACCGCAAGTCCAAGATCTATACAGGACAAAAACTTAAGATCAAGAAGCAATAGTTGCTAGCAATAAATTTGGAGTTGCAAAAAGTTTTTATACCTTTGCAACCCCAAACCCTTTGGTGCCATAGCTCTGTTGGTAGAGCAAAGGACTGAAAATCCTTGTGTCCCTGGTTCAATTCCCGGTGGCACCACAAAAATAGCCGCAGCAATGCGGCTTTTTTTGTGGTGCCACAAAAGTGGCACCTATTTTACTAGGGGGCTCTGCCCATCAAAATGGATTGAAGGGTGAGAGATGCCGGGGAAGGTGCTTTTCTTAACGCGGCGCGTTTAACCGCTTCAAAGCCCCTTTTCGCTTGACTTCTCCTTTTACAGGCGCCTAGCCGGCACCTGTAACGTCGTCGACAAGCTCAATTAGTGACGTTCGCAATGCTTTGAAATGACCACTGGTCATTTCGCGCCTTGCTCCCGCCCCTAACCGGAGCTTTGAAGCTGACGCTCCGCTAAAAAGCACAATATCCCCGGCATTTCTCACCCTTCAGTTTCTTTACCCAAAAACCACAGGTTGCACGCATAGTGGCTGGAGGTGAATAGCGAGGACTGTTGTGCTACCTGCGCGGCCTTTTTGCCTCACAGGTTGCGCCCGCCCCCGCCATACATCCCTCAGACGCCACTTAATGCTACTTGTGATTATTGGGCCTTCTATCGGCCTGAGGTTTTAAGACTAGTCGGGTAGCTGGATTTTTACCACGATTTTCTTTACCGGGGAGGGGGCGTTGATGCAGAGCTGGGGCATATGGCCGTCCTGGGGGTAGAGGATGGCGAAATAGCCGCCGCCGATGGGTAATTTCTGGGGTTCGACGTCAGAAGAATAGAATGCGACGTCCGAGTCGGCATTGTAGGCCTTTGTCTCTTTCAACTGCGGCAGCGGCAGGCTGCAGACCATCTCCTCGCCTTTGAGCAGGAACTGGATGTCAATGAAGCGCCTGTGGGCCTCGTAGCCATAGGGGTTCTCTTTCAAAGTCTCGTATTCAGAAACTATGGCCCTGACCCTGGGGTTCAACTGGTGCACGCCGCACGCAATGTCGGCGCCAGCCTGCTTCAAGAACTTCAGGCTCTCGTAGATGTCTTCTGAAAGGCCTTTGTAGGTCTCAAGGTTGTCTAAAGAATCGTAAACCATATCAGTGTTTTTTATTTGAATTCGTACAGATTGAGGCCCGTCTCGGGGTCGAATTGGCGGTCGATGCCATCCAGGCCGTAGTCCTCTACAAACAGTTCGCAGGCACCGTTTACCGTGGCGGTGAGCAGGTGGCCGCCTATGCAGGTGTAGTCGCGGCGGCTGGCTGTCACGTGCAGGTGAAGGTACGGCTCGCCGTCCTTGCGGGAGATGTTGCCCGCAAGGCAGGTGATCTCCATCTGCTCTTCAAAAGTCTTGTCTACATATTTCTTTGTGGCGGGGTCCAGAAAGCGGAAAGTCGCCTTGGAAATGGCTGCGATGCCGCCTACAATGCCGCTGCGGATATCTTTTTCCCGGCAGAACGCCGCCAATGCGGCGCTGATTTCTGTATGATTGTCAACGCTCAAAATGAACCTGCGGTCCCGTGTTTCTCTGTATTTGTACATAGTGATAATAGTTTCTTTTCGCTAAGATACGTAAATTTGTGTATGATTTGGTCACCGGATATGTATGCAAGTGCCGGAGTGGGGGTTCTGGCCCTGCTTCTGGGAATGCTTTTCACACGGATAATCCCGTTTCTGAAAAGATTCTGCATTCCGGTTCCGGTGTCCGGCGGCCTGCTGATATCGCTGCTGACGCTGTTGCTCTATGTGATTTTCGGCATCGAATGCCGCTTTGACGGCACCATCAAGGACATCTGTATGATGCTTTTCTTCACTTCTGTAGGATTTCAGTGCGATGTTAAGGTGATTCGGACGGGAGGGAAGCCGCTGCTGGTTATGGTGCTGCTGGTGGCGGTTCTCATCATCTGCCAGAATCTTATTTCGGTGGGCATTTCCCGAGGCCTTGGCCTGAGCCCGCTGTTTGGTATGGCGGCCGGCTCAATCCCTATGTGCGGCGGGCACGGAACCTCCGGCGGCTTTGCGCCATTATTGGAGCAGATGGGCCTTTCAGGGGCATCTTCCATAACTATGGCGGCGGCCACCTTCGGCCTGGTGGCGGGCTCGCTGCTGGGCGGTCCGCTTGGCGAAGCGCTGATCCGCCGGCACCGTCTTGCCGAACCCGGCGAGAACGGCGACGTAATTTCAGAAATGGAGACGGGCGAGGATTCTTCCGGCGAAGGCGAGGCGTCTACCAAGGAAAATGCATTCCGTGGATTCCTCAAAGGTGCCTGCCTGCTGATAATTGCAATGGCGCTGGGGTCCGGACTCAGCAAACTCCTGGCACTGACCGGCATAACCTTCCCGACCTATTTCGGGGCGCTGCTGGTGGCTTTTGCCATACGCAATCTGGCGGGGCTTTCGCCCAAGGCAGAAAGGACACTCTCTACCGGCCGCATAGTGGCCATCGGCGACATCTGCCTGCAACTGTTCCTTGGTATGGCGATGGCCAGCCTGCGGCTCTGGGAACTTGCTTCCCTGGCTCTGCCGCTGTTGCTGATACTGGCAGCGCAGGTGGCCTTTATGTCGATATATGCGGCATTCGTGGCTTTCCCGATGCTGGGTAAAAACTATGACAGCGCGGTGCTGGTCAGCGGCCTGTGCGGGTTTGGCCTGGGTGCCACCCCCAACGCTATGGCCAATATGTCGGCAGTCTGCTTCAAATACCGCTACGCCGTGAAACCCTTCATCATTGTCCCCATCATCGGCGCGATGTTCGTGGACATCATCAACACCGGCATCATCACCCTCTTCCTGAACCTGATAAGGTAGCGGCCACTTCCCGGCAGATTTGCTTTTCACCGAGCGTACGATATGCCCGTAAAGTGTCACTATTTAGAGGTAACCGCGCCCGGTGAGGCCAGAAGGGTGGCACCAAGCGCCCCGATGCGCCCTACAGCGCGTCCTGCGCTATACCCTTGCGCTTGATGAATGGCTCAGGGCTTCGTCTGCTATCTGCAGCGATGGATTCGTCGGCAATGCGCACGCAATAAGGCTACAGAGTGCCCTGTGGGACGCATCCGTGTGCGCATAGGGCAGATATCGGGGGTATGAGCACGTGAGCCCCTTTCAGAACGCATTCCTGGGCCACATCGTGTGCGCATAGCAGACTAAAATGAGAGCCTATTTGGCTGCCCTGCTGCGCAGCGAAGTCGGCTGAATGCTTCAAGGCAATATATCACCCCACTTTGCGAGGCTTGGATATAAGGCCGAGCAAAGAAGGGGAAATGGGGGGCGCGAGGCGTCCGCCGAGTCGAGTGCCTGAAGCATTAAGCTGCGAGCGCAGTACGAATAAAGCCGGCTAACCTGGCCGGCGCCTTGCGCCGCTGGGGTTTTAGGGGGCAGAGCGAGAAAAAGTCGACACCTCAAGTCCTTCCCTGAGGGAAGGGTTGGGATGGGGTCATATATAGGCCAAAGGCCCGTGAAAGGCACGAAAAAAGCCAGTCAATGACATGAACCCCGAAAGTTAGACAAAAAACTTTCGGGGTTTTGTTATGTCAAAAAAGTACAAGAAACACTGTTATGAGGATCGCCTCAAGTATATGAGGATGCTGGAAGATGGATA
>JAFRRR010000134.1 GCA_017428035.1 Bacteroidales bacterium
GCAGGTCACCACGGGCCAGGGCCGGCTTGAGGATGTTGGCGGCATCCATAGCGCCGCTGGTACGGCCAGCGCCCACCAGAGTGTGGATTTCATCTATAAAGAGGATGATTTCGCCGTTGCTTTCGCACACGGTCTTGACCACGCCCTTCAGACGCTCTTCGAACTCGCCCTGATACTTGGCGCCGGCTATCAGCGCACCCATATCCAGGGAGTAAATTGTCTTTGTCTTAAGGTTTTCGGGGACATCGCCGTTTACGATTCGCTGCGCGATGCCCTCGCTGATGGCGGTCTTACCCACGCCGGGCTCGCCCACCAGAATAGGATTGTTCTTAGTCCTTCGGCTAAGAATCTGAAGCACCCTGCGGATTTCGTCGTCACGACCAATCACAGGATCCAGTTTTGACTGCCGCGCCCTCTCATTGAGGTTTACGGCGTATTTTTCCAATTCCTGAATATTCTGGTTCATTTTAATTTCTCCTTTGCATTACCTTTAATCAACATATTTGCCATCCGCATTTTTCTGCCAAATTGTCATTATATTTGCTTCCCAAATCAATAAAGAAAATGAAAAGACTCTTCAGAATCCTATCCGCTGCCCTGATAGTGCTGCTCTCAAGTTGCGGCACAGTCAAACTCTCCAGAACCGAGAGGAGGCACATCCCAGCCCCTATGCAGGGAGTGCCGGAGCAGATCATAATCAAGAAAGGCTACACCACATCTTACAACCAGAACACACTCCAGCCCAACTGGGTTTTCTGGCGGCTGATTGCCGACCACGTAAATGGTGATGAAGCCCGTAGCGGCAATGCATATCACGAAGAGAGAAAAGTTGCCAAACCGCGCGCCACGCTGGCCGACTACCGCCGCAGCGGATTCTCCCGCGGCCATATGTGCCCGGCCGGCGACAACAAGTGGGACAAGCAGGCAATGTACGACTCGTTCTCACTGATTAATATCTGCCCCCAGACAGAGCGCTGCAACTCCGGCGTGTGGAACAACATAGAGATGCAGTGCCGCGAATGGGCGCTGGAATACGGTGAGTTGTATATCGTCAGCGGCCCCATTTTCAGGTCAAGGCCCGAAACCATCGGCCCCAACAAAGTGCCCGTGCCCGACGCCTTCTTCAAGGTGGTCGTTTGCATGAACGGCAAGAAAAAGGGCATCGGTTTTATATGCGACAATGTGGACCGCAACCAGACAATGAAAAAATGCGTGGTGACGATAGACGAGATAGAGCGCATCACCGGCATTGACTTCTTCCCTCACCTCACTGCCCACGAACGCCACGCCGTGGAAGACAGGGCTAATCTTAGAGACTGGTAGCCGTGAAAAAGTTTGCTCTCTGCCTAGCCCTGCTGGCAGCCTGCCTGTGCCTTAACGCCCAGAACAGCGGCGGATTCGTGACCAAGCACGCCCGAATGGACCGCAGCCGTATCAACATCGGCACATACCACCTTGCCCCGTATGCCCGCACCGCCGCCCACATCAAGGACCTGGCGGAGTGCGGCATAGACTATGTGATGTATATGAACAACGACCCGGCGGTGCTGGACATCTTCTCCAAATACGGCGTCGGGGCCATCATAGTGGGCACCGTGCCACTCTGGTGGGGCGGTTTCGGCGACAATGCCGGCACCCTGGAGGCAACCCATCCCCTGAACAAATACACCGAGGCGGCGGCCAATTTCACCGACCATCCGGCCATTTGGGGCATCGCCATAGGCGACGAACCTTCCTGCCTGGATTTCCCCTATTATAATAAAGTGGTGCGCGCGGTGGAAGAGGGTTTCCCCAACCAGTTTGCACACCTCAACCTGCATCCGACATACGCACCGGGGCCGCGGAGCGGCAACGACCCCACCAAAGGGGCGCTGGGTGCAGCAACCTATCAGGAATACATAGACGCATATTGCAAATATATCCCGTGCGACTATATAGCCTACGACTATTATTACCAGCACGGCGGCGTGCCGCTGGATCTGGCCAATATGCGGATTGTGGCCGACGCCTGCCTGGCCACCGGCCGCAGTATGTGGCCCACGGTGCAGGTCAACAGCAACAAGGTGGACGAATGGATCACCTTGGACCAGCTCCGTTTCCAGGCCTATAGCGCAATGGCATTCGGCGCAGAAAACATCACCTGGGCCTGCTACACCTGGGGCTGGTGGTACAACCAGGTCCTCTACGGCAACGGCGACAAGACCCAGCAGTATGACAAACTCAAAACCGTGAATGCAGAAATTCACGCCTTCTCTCCCCGCTATATGAAATACCGGAGAACCGCCACCAGCTGCGTCGGCTTCGAAGGCACCGATATGCTGGAAGGGAGCGGAATGGAAAATCAGGAAGTTTATGACGACGGGCTGTTCCGGGATCTCACTGCCGGCTGTCCGCTGATTGTGGGCACAATGGAGGCGCGCGACGGCGGCCGCGGACGGGCACTGTTTATCTGTGTGTCAGACGACCCGTACGACAAGAACCCGCAGGGCCACACACTCAGCTTCAAATGCCGCAAGAGAATCTCCGTGATGAACAACGAAGGCCCCGTGAAGGTAAAGCGCAGATGCGGCGGCCGCTACGAGATACACGTAGCATCCAACCAGGGAATCCTGATAGAGGTCAAATAAGCACAAGCGGCAGAGATGTACTCAAATCCTACAGGTCAGAAACCGAGCACCGGCCGGACATTTTGATTTTTGTCTTTGTACTCGCTCCACCAAAGGTTAGGATTATTAACGCCCTGGAATATCCAGGCCTGATTGCGATAGTGGTTAGGATCGTTATACTCCGTTGCGGCCCAAGTATCGTAGGATAATGAAGAGCCGCCGACGCCGGTGGTGAGGTATGCATTCACGTTGCTATCGTAAGTATAGCCGTTTTCGCCGTTCATTGTCGAGCCGAGTTTCTTGAATATCGCCTCGTAGTCGGATTTCTGCGCCACGGCCCAGTCAGACACGGCGATGGTGCCAAGTGTAGTCCCGAAGGGCGGGGGTTGGACTTTCGCAGATGACGGCAGAGGGCGCCACCTCAAATATCTGGGCCGAAGGCGCCAGATAGGTTTGTTTGAATTCTGTACCCTTTTTGTGTGGATTTTATATTCTAAACGTACACAAATTCAGTGATATAAGCAAAAAAAGATAACTTATTTACCCCTCTCAGGACTGATTCTTTTTCCTCCATTCCATTGGGGTTAGACCCGTATAGGCTTTGAAATTGCGGAAAAAGGAGGCCTCACTCGAAAAACCGGCGTCTTCCCCTATGTCCGTGATTCGATCCGTCGGGTTCTTCTTAAGCAGTTCCTGCGCGTGATGTACGCGGTATCTGTTTACAAATTCCGTGAAGGTCTGTCCGGTGCGGGTCTTGATAAAGGCATAGACATAAGTGGTGTTCGTTCCAAGGGCTTGTGCGATATCTGCCACCTTCAAGTCCTTCTTCCGGAACAACTGCTCCTGCTCCATCAGGCACGAGATTCTGTCCATCAGATCCGGCTTTTCGCTCGCGGGGGACTCCTGCGCAGGCTCCGGAACTCCCCGTCGACTGTGCGATACGGCCAGAGCGCCGGCTACCAGGCCAGTAATCAAGACGATGGCGACAATCCCTGGTAAGGCCGAGCGCTTCCCGGGAGCGGGCCCTGTCCGAAAGAGATGGACCTGGCGGGAGGTCTCGAAGTTGTTGGCGGCGGGGATGTCCTTATCGTCGGCATATCCGGTCCCGCCTACCGTGACGATCTCCCCGCCCTGGAGCAGCCAATGGTCCACCAGAGGAAAAGGTCCGTCAGTCCCGGTCCGCCACAACTCGTATCGGGCTTTTCCGCCGTCCAGGGTGGAATCATAGTCTATCTGCACGACGTACAGCCTCCCGTTCTCGTCAAAGGCGGTCGCGAAGGCCTTCCGGGAAGGCCTGTCCACGCGGATGCCGGCGTTCCAGCGGAGGGTGTCGCCCTCGGGAGAGACCCTGGGGAGCGGCTTTTCCATGTCCAGCAGTCCGAAATCCTCTCCCGCGAGTCTGACGGGCGCCACCTGCCCGTCTGCGTCTCTGCGGGCAAGCAGCAAATAGGTGAAATCCGCGATCCGGCAGATATCCCCGCTGCTCTCGTCGATAAAAGGGAGCATCTCCCATTCATCCAGCAGGGCGGCATGGAAAGGGTCGCCTCGCAGGCGGTCGACGGTCCCGTCAAGTCGGACGCCGTAATTGCTTCTGCCGCCAAAAATGAGTATCCCGTCCGGTCCGGACCGGAGAATGCACGGCGAATACCTTTCGCGAGAGACATCCTTTACGAAGGAGCAGCCTTTCCCAGGCTCATAAATCTCAATCGCATCCGGAGCGTACCAGTTGCCGGATACGACCACCCTTCCGTCGTCGAAAGCGAGTGCCGAGCAGCCGGATCGCTTCCGGTCGAGGATGCCCAGGGCCCTGAAACGATGGGTTGCCGGATCATATTCCTCCACTCCCCAGTCCTGGCCGATTCCGAAGTTGTCGCTACTGCCGCCTCCGAGCAGAACTTTGCCGTCCGGGAGGCTGACGATGAATCCGTTGTCGTGGGGATAGACCGACGGGACGGAGTTCCACCGGCCGTCCTTGAAATATTCGGCCGACCCGAGGCGGACGAACCCGTCGGTATGGCCGCAGAAGACCGTCAGTTCATCCCCGCACAGGACCGGGATCCCGCCGCCCCGGGGTGAGTTCAGGTCGGGCAGGCGCTCCGTCCGGAGGAGCGGAAGGCCCACAGCGGCAATGACGGCCAGAAGATATGCGACCGGAAGTCTCATACGCAAATATAGTCATTTACAGCTAATTCCTGTCATGATACCCCTTCTGCGGCTCGCCGGGATAATAGAAACCGTATCCGTTGCTTTTGTAGTAATAGTACCGGGTCTCTCCGTTTACCTTTCTCTGGCAGGCAAAGGTCCAGCCGCTGCCGAGCCGGGCGATGAGCGATGCACCTTCATACAGATCTTCAAGGTAATCATACTGGTACAGGTGGTCGTAGATAAGCGAGACTCCTCTCGCTTCGGCAGCGTCAAAGTCTGTCGGCACCTCGCATTTGAGGCTCGTGTTGTCCCTGATCCATAGTCTTTTGATGTTCCCGCATCCGCTCATCGAGAAACTTGTAAGGGACGGGTTGTCTTCAATGCGGACGTCCGTCAGAGACGGCAGGTCGGACAGGCTTATGGAAGCAAGGCTGGTTTTCTCAAGGTTGATTTCGGTGAATTGGGACCTGCCTCCGACAGAAAGGTCGGAGCCAAGGTCAGAATTCCGGGCACCGATTCTGCCGAGAGATTGGAACTGCCCTACGATCGTCTGCAGCCCATCGAATGAAGCATGGCTGCAACCGAACTCAAAGGGGTCAAGGCCCTTCGTACCGCTGCCCGCGAAGCTGACGGTGAACGGCGTACGGGTGCCCTGAGCTCCCGAGAGCGAGATTCTGGACAGGCTGGGGCAGTTGTCTGCCTTGATGTCGGTGGCCGTGCAATAATCCGACGGAATGTCGATAACGACTTCGTAGCAGCCGCTGCCGCTCATGTCAAGGGACTGCTTTGCCTGAGGATAACCTCCGCTTTTGGGGCTGTGGCAAATGAAATCATCCGTGGTGATTTGACTAATCCAATAATATCCACCCCAGCTGCTCTCCGAAGTCGCACACTTGAGCCCGGTAAAGCCCTTGTCGGAGAACTCCATGGCACTGAAGTGCCTAGGCTCGCAGTAATCGAAGGCCAGCACCCAGGAGAAGTCTTCCGTTCCCCCGCTGTGGTCCGAGACGGTTAGGCTGGATCCCATGTCCCAGTTTGCAGGGATATGGATGGCATACCCTCCGCGGTCCTCGGTCAGGAATGAGCCGGGCTCCACCTGTTCCATCAGGAAGAGGGGAACCTCGTCGTCCCAGTTGCAGCCCTTCCACTCTCCGGCGGCACTTGGACGGATGTCCTTCAGGATTCCCCGAAGGATATCTTCGTGTTTGGGTTTTGGCATATGCATTCCGTATGCCCTGTTGTAATAGGGTATGACCGTTCCTCCGACCTTCCATGCCAGCGCGGCTAAAGGTTTTGACTTCAGAGTGAAAGTGGAGTTGAACTCATCATTCTTGACTACCGCCTTAATCCGGGCTTTCGCGCCTTTTTCCCACATGCTCTCCCAGATTGCCTTGTCCAGGTCGAAAGGAAAATCCAGAGTGTTCCCAAAAGCATCTTTGAGATAGATGACAAGCTGCCCGGCGTCTGGGTTGCTGCCCAGCAGGGAAGGGCCGGTCAGCTCTGCAGTGAAAGCGATATCGTCTCCTTCCTGGGTTATTTCCACGGCCTCCGGGTTGAAGGCCGGGAGGAACTTATAGCTTTTGCCAGGAATGCTGACACCCGGGGCGGTATACGACTTCTCTCCGATCAGGAAAGAACGGGCATGGAAGGCCGCATCAATCAGATACGAAGTGGCGTACTCCGCTCCGAAAAGGTCGGAGCCGTGCCAGTCGTATCTGGGATCCTGCATGAAGTCGTGTTTGATGGTGAATGCCTCGCGGAGGCGCAGATTCACGCTCATACCCACCGCCAGCGCATCGCCGTAGATGCCTACGGAAGGGCCCACGCCCAGTCCGTAACTGAAACCGGCTTCCACTTTCGGGCCGGCGGAAAACTTCGTTTCGCCCGGCTCCGGGTCCCGTGTTTTGAGTTCTCCCGACAATCCGTTGATCTCGTCGTAATGAAGGGAGGCCGAACTGTGTAGGACGGTTGACATCTCGGCCGAAAGACCTATGGAACCGTCCACTCCGAATATGGCATAGACATCGATGGCCGGCGTAATCAGGAGCGGTCCCACGGGAATGGCTGCCACGTACACCGTCAGGAGCCGGATGTATTCTTCCACTGAGGAGGAGAGCTTGAGTTCCAGTTCCGCACCCAGGGTGGCGTCGGTGTCCACCTTCACGTTCAGGGTGGAGATCTTCCAGTCTCCGATGATCATCTGGAGCTTCAAGGCGATGTCGAGGGCCATCTTGGGCGTGAGGGACAAACCGGGCAGGAAGTCCCAGCTGGCCTGGGGAAGATCGATATGGACCCGATTCATCGCGGAGGCTTTGGTCTGTGGCTCGGCAGTGAATGGAACTTCGTTTCCCTCGGCGTCCACAATCTTTTCAATCCGCCCGCCCAGGTCGAGCTCGTCGATATTCAGGTTCAGGTCTTTGAAAATGTCGGTGACCGCAAGACATGAGCAGGCCACAAAGTATCCCCCATCGTCAGTTTCTTCTACGGATTCGACAAGCCCTGCCAATCCGTCGGGGATGATTTCCGTAGGCGTATTGACCACCAGTTTAGAGCCCTTTTCAGGCACGAGTCCGCTCGGAATGCTTTTATCAAGTGTGAAAAAGAAATATCTCCCGCCTTCTTTCAGGTTTTCTGCCTTTACGATATACTGAGCAAAACTCTTCGGGGCGATTACGGCATCTTCCGAAAGGGTGTAGCTCATCTGCGTCTCGTCAGGTACGGCCGCCACCTCCTGCGCCTCCTGTTCGATGGCAATGCGCACACTCACGCTTCCGGCCGTGACGGTGACCGTCGCATTCCTGGCCGACGTCCCGGGATTTTCCGACACGCTTATTGTCAGTTGGGTTTCTTCTGCTGATGTGCTGACCCACTCTGCATCTGGAGTGGCTGTCCACTTTTGACTGTCGGTGGTGACGGTGATGGTCCTGCTGCCCCCATAGGCAGAGCAACAGATCTTATCATCCGAAAGCGTGATGACGTCGTCTCCACCCGGATGGTCGGGACCGGAGGGTGTTCCCTGCTGTTCATTCCCGGTGTTATCGTTACCTTCTGTACTGGGTTGCTTTTCGGGCGCGCAGGACAAAGCCACGGCCAGAAACAGTGATGAAAAAAGAATCGGTATACCAGCTCTCATTTTACGGAATAATTTAAGTCTTTGGTCAAATGTAATTATTCCGAGAGTTGTTGAGCTGTCATACCGTATAAATCAGGCTCTCAAAATCAGAAAGAATTTGAGACAAGCCGTCAACTCATATCAAAATCGGTAGCCCCTACAGGAATCGAACCTGTATCTAAGGTTTAGGAAACCTCCATTCTATCCGTTGAACTAAGAGGCCTTATAATGAAAAAGGGGACCGATGCGATACCCCCAATTCATTTCGGGCAGATACTGCCCGCTGCCAAGGGAAACTCTTTACGCCTTCTTGGCAATAATCTGACGACCGCGATAGTAGCCGCACTCAGGGCAAACGTGGTGATACATTACAGTAGCACCGCAGTTGCTGCAAGTAGCCAGGGTCGGCATAGGAGCTACGTCGTGGGTTCTTCTTTTGTCTCTGCGCTGTTTGGAGACTTTTCGTTTAGGATGTGCCATTGTTCTTTATTTTTAATTTTCTTTTTGTTTCAGCAAATCTTTAAGGCCGCTGAACGGTGTGTTTACCGGTTCTTTGGCCATTTCTTCCTCTTTGCTAAGGCGGGCGAGAGCCTCGGGGTTGCATTCACCCTCGGGGTGAACCTTGCACATTGGCAGGGACACGCACACAAGGTCATACAGCGTCTGCACCAGATCCATCTCGGAAGTACCTTCGCGAAGGATGATGACGTTGTCGTCGTCGTTCACAACATCTTCCGGAGCAGCGTCAAAGCGAACGGTCAGAGTCTCTTCCAAATCCACGGGGAGCAGCAAATCCTCCAGACACCTGTCGCACTGAACCTTTGCATTGCCTTTGATTGCGCACTGAACCTCAAGCCAGTCACCTTTCTGCACCACAAAGAGGTGGACCTTGCAGTCCAGCCCCTCCAAAACGTCACGGCCAAAGTCGCTCAAAAACGCGTCAGAGAGCTCATAATCAAACTCCTGACCTTTGCGGGTGGCGCCGTGCAGAGGTATGACAATCTCGCTCATCGCTTTACCTTAAGCAAATTGGGGTGCAAATATAGCAATTTATTTTTGGTTTGCAACCTATTTTAACGCAGCACGTTTGCGCGCAGTCTCGTCCAGCAGGATCTTGCGAAGACGCATCGCATGAGGCGTTACCTCTACCAGCTCGTCTTCCTGGATATATTCCAGCGCCTCTTCAAGGCTGAACTTGATGGCGGGCGGCAGCATCACCTTCTCGTCGCTGCCTGCGGCGCGCACGTTGGTGAGCTTCTTGGGCTTGCAGATATTGATGTTCAGGTCGCGCTCGCGGGTGTGCTCGCCAACCACCTGGCCGGCATAAATCTCCTCGCCCGGCTCCACAAAGAAGCGGCCGCGGTCCTGCAGCTTGTCCATAGCGTATGCGATGGCGGTACCGGTGTCCAGCGACACCAGGGAACCGTTGATACGCTTCTCTATATCGCCCTTGTAAGGCTCGTAGTCTTTGAAGCGGTGCGACACCACTGCCTCGCCGGCGCTGGCTGTGAGCAGGTTGCTGCGAAGCCCCATCATACCGCGGGACGGGATATCAAAATCCAGATGGGTGCGGCCGTCGCGGCTGTCCATATGCACCAGGGCGCCTTTGCGGCGGGTGGCCATCTCTATGGCGCGGCCCACAAACTCGTCGGGCACGTCAATGGTCAGATTTTCAATAGGTTCGCAGCGCTGGCCGTTGATGGTCTTGTCCAGCACCTTGGGCTGCCCCACCTGCAGTTCAAAGCCCTCACGGCGCATCGTCTCTATCAGGATGGAGAGGTGCAGCACGCCGCGGCCGTAGACCACAAACGAGTCGGTGCCCACGCCGGGCTTAACCCGCAGCGCCAGGTCCTTCTCCAGCTCGCGGTCCAGACGCTCTTTCAGGTGGCGGCTGGTCACAAACTTGCCGTCCTGGCCAAAGAAAGGCGAGTCGTTGATGCTGAACAGCATACTCATAGTGGGCTCGTCCACCGCGATGGGCGGCAGGGCCTCGGGGTTTTCAAAGTCGGCGATGGTGTCGCCAATCTCAAATCCGCCTATGCCCACCACGGCGCAGATGTCACCGCACTGGACCTCATCCACGGTGCTCTTTTCCAGCCCCTCAAACACCATCAGGTCTTTGATTTTCTGCTTTTCAACTATGTCGTAACGCTTGCACAGCGAGATATTGTCGTTTTTGTGCAGCACGCCGCGGGTAATGCGGCCCACTGCGATACGGCCCACGTAAGGGCTGTATTCCAGCGAAGAAATCAGCATCTGGGGAGTGCCTTCCATAACCTCAGGAGCCGGGATTTCGTCTATGATTACGTCCAGCAGCGGGGAGATGCTGTCGGTGGGTTTCTTCCAATCCAGCGACATCCAGCCCTGCTTGGCACTGCCGAAAACGGTTTTGTAGTCCAGCTGCTCTTCGGTGGCGTTGAGGGTGAACATCAAATCGAACACCTGCTCGTTCACAAAATCGGGGCGGCAGTTGGGTTTGTCCACCTTGTTCACCACCACGATGGGTTTCTTGCCCATCTCAATGGCTTTCTGCAGCACGAAACGGGTCTGAGGCATAGTGCCCTCGAATGCATCCACCAGCAGCAGCACGCCGTCTGCCATATTAAGCACACGCTCTACCTCGCCGCCAAAGTCGGCGTGGCCAGGAGTGTCTATAATGTTGATCTTTACGCCTTTGTAGGTCACGGACACATTCTTGGCCAGAATGGTGATGCCGCGCTCGCGCTCCAGGTCGCCGGAGTCAAGAATCAAATCTCCCAACTTCTCCACCTCGCGCATATGGGTGGTCTGCTGTATCATCCTGTCCACGAGAGTGGTTTTGCCGTGGTCCACGTGGGCAATTATAGCTATGTTTCTAATATTCTGCATATTGATTCTGGAATAGGGCGCAAAAATACAATAATTATGGCAGATTTTGCATTTTTTCTATACTTTTGTCCGCCTTCACTTCCAATCGATTATGACAGAAAAAATCCTCATTCTGGACTTCGGCTCTCAGGTGACACAGCTCATCGGCCGGCGGGTCCGGGAACTCAACGTATATTGTGAGATTCACCCTTTCAACAAGATGCCCCAAATAGGCCCCGACGTGCGCGGAGTCATCCTTTCCGGCAGCCCGGCGTCGGTGCGTGACGCTAATGCGCCCAGGCTGGATTTGAGCGGCATCAAGGGCCGCCTGCCCCTGTTGGGAATCTGCTACGGAGCTCAGTATCTGGCACATACCTACGGCGGCAGCGTAGAGAATTCGGGCAGCCGCGAATACGGCCGCGCTATGCTGCGCGTGGTGGATTCCGCCTCGCCGCTGATGGCCGGCATCAGCGCCGAAACCCAGGTCTGGATGTCCCACGGCGACACCATCACCCGCCTGCCGGAGGGTGCCGAGGTCATCGGCTCCACAGAAGATGTGGCCAACGCCGCCTATCATATCCGCGGCGAGGACACCTATGCCGTGCAGTTCCACCCGGAGGTGTTCCACACCAAAGAAGGTCCCAGGATGCTCGAAAACTTCGTAAAGGGAATCTGCGGTTGCAAGGGCGACTGGACCGCAGAAAGTTTCATAGACACCACCGTGGCGGCGCTGCGCCGGCAAATCGGCAGCGACCACGTGATTCTTGGTTTGTCCGGCGGTGTGGATTCCACCGTTGCGGCGGTGCTGCTCAACAAAGCCATCGGCAGCCAGCTCCACTGCATTTTCGTGGACAACGGACTGCTTCGCAAAAACGAATTCAGCGACGTGCTGGAGTCATATAAGGATATGGGACTGAACGTTACCGGCGTGGATGCCGGCGAGAAGTTCCTGGCCGCGCTGGCCGGGAAATCTGAGCCGGAAGCCAAGCGCAAGGCCATCGGCGGCGCCTTCATAGAAGTGTTCGACGCCGAGGCGCAGAAGGTCACCGGCGCCCGTTGGCTGGCCCAGGGCACCATCTACCCCGACGTGATAGAATCCTGCTCGGTCAACGGCCCTTCTGCCAAAATCAAGTCGCACCACAACGTGGGCGGCCTGCCGGAGAAGATGAACCTCAAGATCGTGGAGCCGCTGCGCAGCCTGTTCAAAGACGAGGTGCGCCGCGTGGGCCGCGCCCTGGGTATCAAAGACGAACTTGTGGGCCGCCATCCCTTCCCCGGGCCGTCTCTGGGCATCCGCATCCTGGGAGAAGTCACCGCAGAGAAGCTGGAAATACTGCGCAATGCCGATGACATCTTCATCCGCGGCCTTCGCGCCTACAAGTGCGACCTCCCCTGCGCCAGCGAGCCGCTGCGCCGCGCCACCAACCTCTACGACGCCATCTGGCAGGCGGGCGTGATGCTGCTGCCGGTGCGCAGCGTGGGCGTTATGGGCGACGAGCGCACCTATGAATACACCGTGGCCCTGCGCGCAGTGGTCTCCACCGACGGTATGACCGCCGACTGGTTCCCCCTCCCCTACGACTTTATGGCCAAAGTCTCCAACGACATCATCAACAAGGTCCGCGGCGTCAACAGAGTCTGCTACGACATATCATCTAAGCCACCGGCAACGATTGAATGGGAATAGTGGCAGGCATTGTAATTGCAGTTTGCAAAAAGTATGTACCGCACTTTTATCATTTTTATTACCGCTTTGATGATGAATTTCATCAGCTTTGAGGCCGGGGCGCAGAAAATCACCGACGCCGGCTATTCTACCATTGCCCACGTCAAGAGCGACGGCACCATCCAGAATGCCAGCTATTCCACCATAGGCCACTTCAAATCCGACGGCACCGTGCAGGATGCATCATACCGCACCATCGGCCATATAAAGAGCGACGGCACCGTGCAAAATGCAAGCTACTCTACCGTGGGCCACATCAAGG
The DNA here is from genome assembly GCA_017428035.1 of Bacteroidales bacterium. GTDB lineage: Bacteria > Bacteroidota > Bacteroidia > Bacteroidales > UBA932 > Equibacterium. The sequence goes on from JAFRRR010000134.1 coordinate 12,699, forward strand.
CGGACGGTACCATCCAGAACGCCAGCTATTCCACCATAGGCCACATCAAGTCCGACGGGACGGTGCAGGACGCATCATACCGCACGATAGGCCACGCATCCGGTGTGCCGAAGGCCTGGGCGGCATATCTGTTTTTCTTTCTGTAGAGGTTAAAACAACTTTCATCATTTCCATAAATCGACATTATTCTCTTTTTGAGGCCGCTGTCGACTTAGAAGTAATACACTTAATTTCTGACGATTAACAATCAGTCCGTTTCAGATACGGAAATAATTCAACAGAAAGTCTTAAACTTTCAGTTTTGACGGTTATCCAGGTGTATCTTTGAATCAAAAACAGCTACACACTTTTTATTTGTCACTATGGAAAAAGAAGTCATCGTAAAGAATGGGAATAATCCCATCCCTTCTTTAATGAGCGAAGTGGAAGAAAAGATCGTTATTATTCGAAATCAGCCCGTAATATCCGACGCAGATGTTGCCGCTCTGTATGATGTTCAGACTAAAGAAATCAATCAGGCTGTTAGAAACAACCCTGACAAGTTTCCCTCACATTATATGTTTGAGCTGACTATTAGTGAGTTACGAGATATGAGGTCAAAAATTTTGACCACGAATATATCGTCAAATAGCCATAGTTCAACCAAAGTATTCACCGAACGCGGTCTTTATATGCTTGCCACAATCCTTAAGGGAGAGCGAGCGCGGGCTGTAACGTTTGCCATCATAGAGACCTTTGCCCAGATTCGTGAGCTAAAACGGGAACTTCTGGCACTGCATCAGGAAGCCGACAAGGACAAGCAGAAAGTGGAGAATCCGCTTTAAATTGACCCCCTCAATCCGCACCTAATTGACCCCCCTTATCTTTTCTTTTCATCGAAATTGAGAATGCAGGCTGTAGGGATGAAAAACCACACCAGCCTGCATTCTATTTAGGTTTTCGTCTTTAAGACCTGGGGGTCATTTTGAATCGGACGAGGGGGTCACTTTCAGAAGAGA